>CAZONZ010000113.1:8380-10392 GCA_964581005.1 uncultured bacterium | reverse complement strand
AACTTGTAGGATATGGGTGGCAGTTAGAGCAGATCCGCTAAAGAGAGCTGGTATGGTTCGATCACTGGATCCGATGGGCTGGTTGATGGTGGGACTGGGGTGGAGTTTGGTGGGCATCTTGATCGAGCCGGGTTGGGGGCAACCGGATCAGAGTCTACCGGATCTGGAGCCATCGCCTGAACCTCCGATGCAGTTGGATGTGGAGTTGGAGTTTCAGTTGGGCACCGATCAAATCCAATCGCCTAACCGGGAATGTCGAGCCTGTGATCTCAAAGGAGCCTCGTTGGTGGGAGCGGATCTGCGGCAGGCAAATTTACGAGAGGCCGATCTGCGGGGGGCGGATTTGCGGGAGGCCGATCTGGAGGGTGCGATCTTGAATTTTGCCAATCTCAGTTCTGCCGATCTGCGGGGGGCCAATCCCAGTCAGGCGTTTTTTTGGGAAGTCCAGCTGAGTGGAGCCAATCTGAGCGGGGCCAATTTGCGAGGGGCCAATCTGAGTGGAGCTGACTTGAGTGACGCGGATCTCACGGGGGCTGATCTCACAGGGGCTGATCTGACTGGAACGAATTTGGTAGGGGCCGATCTACGTGGAGCTAATTTAGAAGGAGCTTATCTCAGTGGGATCGAGTGGGATCAGGTCCGCTACGATGCTTCAACCCAGTTTGATCCAGGGACAGGCCCCTTGGTAGATCAGCTGGCCAGCCCCAGCGATCTTGAGTAATTCCCCAGCGAGGTTGCACATTGAGCTGATCACAAAGACTGAGATCGAGTCTGAACGACGGCCCAATCCAGATAGGTTGGACTGACTTGAGTTGCAGGGAGAGCCAGGATCTCCGGTTCATCGTAGGGATGGATCTGGTGCAGACGGTGTTCAAGATCGGGATAACGATCAGCGGGCGTTTTCAGCAAAAGTAAGAACTCTTCAGCTTGCTCAATCTCCCCCTGCCAGCTATAGATCGACGTGATCGGAGGCAGCATCTGAGCACAGGCAACCAAACGCTCCCGCACTACTTGATCCGCCAAAGCCAACGCCTGGGATCGATCGGCCACCGTGGTCATGATCACCCAGAGTGCAGCAGGGGAAGAGGAGCTAGAAGAGGATCCGGATCGATCGCTGGACATAGCAGCCATGAGGTAACAGTCAGAGGAAGCTTCTGGGCAGAGGGGGAAGATGTGCGGAAGGGTGAGGTGAACCTAGAGTCACTCTGGAAAGGTCTGAGATCGCTGGTCAAGGTTGGGATTCGACTGGAGGGGGGGCTGAGGATCCTGAATCCGTTCCAGAGGAGGTTGGGATTGTGGAGGAGGTACGGCGTTCTTGCTGGCGGCGGGCAGCTTTGACCATTTCTTCTACCACCGCACGAGCCTGCTTCATCCGATCCAAACTGCTGCGATACAACTCCAGATCCTTTTTGACCCGCTCAGCCGGAAATCCTAATGGAGTACTGATCGTTTCAATAAATTGCCGAGTCCGTTCCTCCAAATCGGGGTAGAGATCCAGGGCAATCACTTCAAAGGCTGTGTAAAGCCCCAGGATCAACACGCGACTATAGGCATAGCCTGCTGGATCCTTCATGCGTTGCAAAATGGCTTTGATCCCACCCACATCTTCCACATCGGAATGGTGTTGCAACAACCGCAGCCGTTGCTGGGGCTGACCGGATCGCAATAATTCCATGAGTGTGGCAGCATCCTGACGGAGCACCTCAGGCTTTTTCATGTCGAGAGCTTTGCAGAGAGCCACATAGATCGGCTCCCGTTGGTCAGCAGGCTCATAGGCTTCCATCAGAGCATCGTAGACGGTGACAAAGCCTAAGCCAAAGAAAGGATCGTAGACAAACTGGCTGTTTACGATCACCAGGTGCAGCTCCACCAGCATTTCCTCGATCACTCGTCGATAAATGGATGTGATCGGGCGCGGATAGGCTTGGAAGAAAGCGGCTTTAGTAGCCGAAACGGTACGAACAGGATTCACGGGTGGGAAGATCAACGAAAGAACGAGAAACACGCAGTAC
>CAZONZ010000113.1:0-8280 GCA_964581005.1 uncultured bacterium | reverse complement strand
TGCATCGTCATGGATCGGCCTCCTGAACCTTGATTTCTTTGAGAGAACTACACCTGTCATGACAGCCGCTTTTTTGATCGTGCTCGGTCTTGCTCTCCTGGTGATCGGAGCTGAGAGCTTTGTGCGGGGAGCCTCTCAACTGGCCGCCTTGATCGGGATTCCTCCCTTGATCATTGGGTTGACAGTGGTAGCCTTTGGAACCAGTTCGCCAGAGTTAGCCGTCAGTATTCAGTCCGCTCTCACCGATCAGGCTAGCCTAGCCCTGGGTAACGTGGTCGGGAGCAATATTTTTAACATCCTGTTTGTGTTAGGAAGCTCTGCTGCGATCGCGCCCCTGCTGGTCTCTCAACAACTTGTCCGCTTAGATGTTCCCGTCATGATCGGGGTATCGATCTTGATGTATCTGCTGAGCTTAGACGGTCGCTTGAGCACTCTGGATGGAGTCATCTTGTTTTCAGGCGCTATTGTATACACTGTAATTCTGCTGCGCCAAGGCCGATCCGATAACCTGGATGAATTAGAGGAGTTCCTCGGACCCGTCCCTGCCGCCATTCATGCATCTCCAGCGACCCTCAAGGAACCCGAAACGATCGCCACACCCGCTTCATTATCCCCCGATCCGGAATTCGCCGATCTCAATGTCTCCCGTTCCGATCCCACTGAGCCAGCATCCCACAATCCAGAACCTTCAGAGCAAAGGGATCTAGATCCCAAAGATTCTCACTCTCTTGATCCAGAGATCCAGCATCCAGCTCAAGCCGCACGATCCCCAAAGGGGAAACGATTACTGCACCATATTGGCTTTCTGCTGGGAGGACTGGCGTTGCTGACTCTAGGATCCCGCTGGCTCGTCGAAGGGTGTGTGCAGGTTGCAGAAGCTTTGGGAGTCAGTGAGTTAGTGATCGGTTTAACTGTGGTTGCTATGGGTACCTCGCTGCCAGAGGCTGCAACCTCTGTCGTTGCCAGTCTGCGAGGGGAGCGCGATATTGCCGTTGGGAACGTTGTCGGTAGCAATATCTTCAATATTCTGGCCGTTTTAGGCGTTTGCAGCATCATTGCTCCTCACGGCATTGAGATCCCTAACACTGCACTTTACTTAGATATACCAGCTATGATCGCCGTGGCTATTGCTTGTTTACCCATCTTTTTCACAGGGAATTGTATTTCGCGTTGGGAAGGGATCGTCTTCTTAACCTACCAGGGACTCTACACCACCTTTTTGATCTTGAAGTCAACCCAACATGCTTCATTGCCCATCTTTAACACCGCCGTACTCATCTTTGTGATCCCGCTAACAGTCTTAACCCTGGGCATCGTCACCATCCGCTATATTCAAACAGAGATCCGGATCCGTCAGCTGCTTTTACAGATGCTTCGCCAACTGCTGGAATGGATCCATCCCAATCGGTAAGATCGACTTTGGTAATAGACCATGAACCCCTTTGTGCGGACGATTCACGGTTTGCGTAATGTGAAAATGAATGGCCAGACTGCAGAGAACATAAGCCTCTTCCGGATCTAAATCCAACCCATATTCAAGAACATAGATCATCTGCTGCAACGCCTGTTCAAACGCTGCATCCAAGGTTTCGCCAAACCCCATCGTGATCAAATCCGTGGGAGTTTCAGCGATCGGGGCAGTGATCGGCAGATCCTGATGCAAAAACAATTGGATCCGTCCGTTCATCGACGTTTCGATTGCTGTAACATCCACTTCTCCATCCCCTTGCATTGCATGACCATCGCCGATCGAAACCAGTCCACCCGGCAGAAACACAGGCAAGAATAGACGGGATCCGGCCTGAAGATGCCGATTATCCATATTTCCCCCATAGATCCCTGGTGGCACAGAGGATCGGTTTGTCTCAGCGGTAGCCACCCCCAAGATCCCAAAAAACGGTTGTAAAGGAATCCGGATCCCAGATCCCAGCGGAAACTCAGCCCAGCCATGCTCCAGATCCAGATCAACAAATCGTAACCGTGCCTGATCAAACCGTTGCGGTAGAGATCCCCAGCCGGATCGGATTGCATTAAACCCAACAGCTAAGCGGGGTGTGATCGACTCCAACCGGATCTCGACAACATCACCAGGTTCAGCTCCTCGAATATTGATCGGACCCGTTAAGAGATGAGGGCCTGGACCGACTCGACGTTCCGCAGGCAAGTTTTGGCAAATATCGATCAGCTCTGGGGTTAGAAAATGGGGAGGCGCATGATCGGCCACATCAAACCCTGTGTAAGTTTCAATCTCAACATGATCGCCCGGATCAATCTCCAATACAGGTTTTAAGTCTGCCGAAAAACCGCCCACATGTACGGTCTCACAGGTGGCTTTGAGAACATGAACTGCCATATCAACCCAACATATTAGATCAGTCATTAGGCTGTAATCTATCACGAGATCCTTGAGCCCAGTTAAATTCCAGGTTGTTCAGAACACATTTAGAATCCAAGTGTAGCCGATCATTGAATAACTAGATGGGTTTCATCTTAAGGATCTTTTCCAGGTAATCACCAACCCCAACAGCCCGAAACCGACGCGAGGAGCATACCCTTAAGATCAGCTTGGATAGATTCCTCTTGGAATGGAGCACCTCTTAACCAAAGTTTTGTAGATCGAGAGCTCTATGCTATGGTTAACCTCAAAGGGTAGATATCGGTGGCTTGAGTGATCACTGTCGGCACATTCTGTCTTAGTCAGGAAGCTTTACCTCCGGATTCTAGGCTCTTTACGCACTACCAACGGGTTCGAGAGGCATTAGGATGACCATTTATGTGGGTAATCTCGCATTTGAGATTACTGAGGCTGATTTGAGTGATGTATTTGCGGATTATGGTTCGGTCAAGCAGGTCAAGCTACCGATCGATCGGGGAACAGGGCAAAAGCGGGGGTTTGCCTTCATTGAAATGGAAACAGAAGCTGAAGAAACTGCTGCGATCAACGCTCTGGATGGAGCTGAGTGGATCGGTCGCACCCTGAAGGTTAACAAAGCCAAGCCTCGTCCTGATGCCAGTGCTAACAAAGGTTCCAACAATCCCCGTTGGACTGATCAGCGTCGCCCTGTCTGAGGCCAGTTGTTGCCTATGGAGGAGGGCCGATCTGGCTTGCTTCTCCCTAACGTTCTTCTGAGTTTTGGTGATCTGGGATCGCTGCTTTTCCTAGACTTTGAGCTGATGGTTGGTGAAAAGATTTGCATGACACGAGCGTGTAAGTATTCAATAATGCCCGTGATTGCTACCCAATGCAAGACATGCAAGAGCAAACTTCAAACTGGAGTCGCTGCATGAGTCAAGTGATTGTTGAGGCCAATGAACAGATTGAGTCCGCACTCCGCCGATTCAAGCGTAAGGTTTCCAGAGCTGGGATCTTTGCCGATATGAAACGGCGACGTCACTTTGAAACTCCGATCGAAAAACGACGGCGTAAAGAGGTGGCCCGACAGAAAGAACGACGGCGGTTGCGTAACCGTGGGTGAGTTCCAGTCCAGAGTTGAGCATCTGTTGAGAGTTAGTTGATAGTCACGTGAGGTCAAAACAATGGCTCAGGCCAAGTTGGGTGATACGGTTCAAGTTCACTACACAGGCAAGTTTGAGGATGGCACGGTCTTTGACGCCTCTTCCGAAGGCAATCCCCTAGAGTTTCCTTTAGGAGAGGGCCGAGTCATCCCTGGCTTTGAGGAAGCTGTGGTTGGCATGGCTCCCGGTGAGTCCAAGACCCAAACGGTTCCCTGTACTCAAGCCTACGGTCCCCACTATTCCGAGATGGTGGTTGAAGTCGATCGCCAACAAATGCCCGCCGATCTGGATCTGAGTGTTGGCCTGCAGCTCCAACTTCAGCACCCGTCAGGTCGGGTGATCCCGGTTGTGATTACTGAGATCGAAGGATCGAAAATTACTCTGGATGCCAACCATCCCTTAGCTGGCAAGGATCTGACCTTCGAAATTGAGCTTGTCGCGATCGTTCTGTAGCGAGTTACGCGGATCACTCGATAGCTTGAAAGCCCTGCAGCTTCAGCCCAGGCATGAAACGCAACAATGCAGGCTAAGCACGGAGCAGGGTAAGTACGGAAACCGTTCGAGACTTTGGATTAGGCCATTCGCACGTTTCGTTTTATCCAAAATGCCTGCTTATGCTTCTGAATAGATCATCCTGGGGTAAACCGTAACTGGGGTGAACCGTAAGTTAAGCACCTGTCGGATGCCTGTGATCTACAAGCATCGGATCCTGCTACTGATCCTGGATTAAACTCTACTCCAGCAAAAACTGGATCCAGGCTGGCGGTGGGGGCAATGGACAGCGTAGTTGTTCCATCACTAGAGCAGAGACTAAATGAACGGTGAACACATACAAGAGGGAATTAAAAATGATCACCACAATCACGGCAATCTGGATGATCAGAGGCGTTGCAACCCAATAGATCCCTAGCCAACCTAGGCTGAAATCCAGGAACCAATTGGTGAGATTCGTGAGTTGGAGGGTTACATACGTCCAGATATTTTCGCCAACCAAAAGGGATGAGAGTAGGAATTGAATGATTAACCCAAACGTACAGATCACACCACCCAAGCCGATCGATTTATACCAGGACTCTTGTCGATGCCAGAGCCGTCCACAAGCATAACCAACCCAGCCATACGGGATCGCGTAAAAAATACTGCGGGTTGGCCCCACCAAGATTGTTAATAAAAGAGTGGCTACCACCAGGGTCATCAAACCTGTACGCGGATCCCAGCGCAAGACACCTAGAGAAACAGGGATCGGGAAAAACAAGCGTGCAAAAGGAGACAGAGGGGTGAAGGTCAGCAACCAGATCATGGCGGCAGTGCTGGCTAGAAAAGCGGTTTCGACCAGGCGCAGGGGAGCTGGTTTGGGCAAGGCGGGAACAGCTGGGAAGTCCTGATCAGAGGCGGATGACGAGGACTGGGGCTGAGGTGCAGGCGATCCGTTCACAAGTTCAACTCTTGGCAGGTTTATGATCAACGTTACACGAGTTTCTCCCACGATCGTCTCAAGATCTTCGTAACAACTGTCTGGATCCCCTCAGGGGGGATTGGCTCTGGTAACTCATCTTATGTAAACTTCTGATCTAATCCTTGAGGATCATCCAGAAAAGATGTCTTAATGGGCTAGAAGCTAAGTCCGAAAAGTTACACTTTATCCTAAAGCCACTCTGATCGACCCTGACCTATGGATCTGCCGCATTCTTCCCCCCCTACTCTTGCTGCATTACTCGATCCACACCCCTTAGTCATATCTCCTGATACGCCAGTGATCCAAGTGATCGATCAGATGTTACCCAGGGCTTGCTCATTGGATCATGCAGGTGAACCTCCTTGCCGTTATGCCTTGATCCTCCAAACTGAAGCTGTAACCGTTGATCTTACTCCTTCTCCAGATCTGCTAACTCGATCAGACGAAAACGGGTCAAGACTGCGAGGGAGTGTAACAACTCAAGACTGCCTGAGATGGATCAGTCATCCTGAATGTCTTGGCACAATTCAGATCTCGGATCTTGTCAAACCTCCCGCTCTAACGCTCCATGTCCAGGATTATCGAGATCCTGTGAGCACCCTCAGACTGATGTGTTCCCATCAGATTCACTATCTACCTGTTGTGCAGGATCAGGATGTCTTGATCGGAGTGATCACAACTGAGCAACTATACCAATGCCTGAGTTCTACTGATCTGCTTCAGCACCAGCGGATCCAAGACACCATGAGTAGTTGGATTGATCAGGCTGCACCCACAACCTCGCTCCACGATTTATCTCAACGGATCCAGAACCAGCAGATCACCAGTGTTGTGATCACCCAACCACAGCCAGAATCAGAGCCGGTGAGCCAATCTACGTTAGATCAGAGGTTAGATCAACTGTCCAATCAGGATCATCAGTCTGCTGAATCAGAGTCTCCATCCTCTGGATCAAAGCGTGTTCCTGTGGGGATCCTAACAGCAGCTGAGATCGGGCTAGCCCTGAGACTGGGACTGGATCCGAATCGAACCTTTGCACAAGATCTGATGAATATTTCCGTGCCCACCCTCACCCCTCAAGATTCGCTTTGGCAGGCCCATTCCCTAATCGCTCAAAACCTGATCTCCCCAATCCCAGTCGTTGATCCCCAAGGAGCTCTCCTAGGACAACTTACGGAAACCGATTTTCTAAGAGCCCTGGATCCAATTGCAATGGCTGAACGGATCCAGCACTTGCAGCAGCGAATTGAGACGCTGGAGCGAGAACGATCTGAACTCCTGCAGGCTCAGGATCAGCTTGAGTCTTTAGAAGACCATGAACATCGAGCATGGCAGCTGAGCGAAGCCCGTTTAACTCGTTTGATCGATGCCCTCCCCTTCCGCATCTGGGCACGGGATCGTCACGATCGCTTGGTGCTCTGGAACACAGCCGCTCGACAACTCGGTCGATCCACGATCGGGGCACGCCCTCAAGACTCTCTTGCCACCCCTGCAATCAAACGACAATGGCACGTTCTTAATCAAATGGCGCGGCAGGAAGGGATCGCTCAAACTGAACTGACTGAAGTGATCAACGGCGAAGAGCGGATCATTCTCAATATTGTTGCAGCAGTTCCCGAAGAGGATGGATGGGGGTTGATCGGAGCTGACATCGATATCACTCCCTACAAACGCACCGAAGCAGCCCTCCGGCAAGAGATCCGGATCCGCCAAGAAGCGGAAGAAGAACTGCAGCGCTATGGACGAATCATTTCTGCTACAACTGACGCCATTGCCCTACTCGATCGGCACTATCGCTTTCAACTGATCAATCAAGCTTATCTGCAAAAATTTGATCAAACCTACGAGCAGATCATTGGTCGAGGCGTTGGCGGGTTGATCGGAGAGAGTTTCTTTGAACAGGTGATCCGGCCTCAGTTGGATCGCTGTCTTGCTGGAGAAGTGGTGCAATACGAGATCTGGCACGACTACCCCAAGGTTGGCCCTCAAATGTTGAATGTCACCTACTCTCCTTATCAAGAGTCAGACGGCACGATCACAGGCGTAGTGGTTAGTCTCCGCAATATCACGGATCTACGCGAAACAGCCCATGAACTTCGGGAAAAGACCGCTCGCAATCGCTCACTGTTGGCCGTGTTAAGGGAAGGGATCGTCTTTCACCAAGCCGATGGCCAGATCACCTACTGTAATTGCAGTGCTGCGCAGATCTTAGGTTTAACTGCTGATCAGATCACAGGTCGGACCTCGCTAGATCCGCTCTGGCGAACTATTCAGGAAGATGGATCGCCGTTTCCAGGAGATCAACACCCAGCCATGTTCACGCTTCGGACTGGTCAACCCCAAACGGGAGTTGTGATGGGAGTTCACCGATCTGACGAATCTCTGGTGTGGATCTTGATCAATTCCCAGCCGCTTTTTCTTCCTGATCAAGAGTTTCCTTCCGGTGTTGTCGTTTCCTTCTCTGATATTACGTCTCAAAAAAATGCAGAACTTGCGCTCCACCAAGCAGCAGCTCGTGATCGATTTCTACTGGAATTAACTCAGGAAATTCGAGAACTTCTGGAGATCCCCCCACTCCTCAACACCGTTGTTCAATCGATTCGAGAGTGGTTGCAAGCTGATCGCGTAACCATCTGCCAGTTGGATCCTGAGCGTTACGGCAAGATTATCACCGAATCTGTTGGATCTGAGTGGCCTTCCTTGCTCGGCCTAGTGTTTCAAGATCCATGTTTTTGGGAATGGGAAACATACTACTCCCAACGAGCCGCAAAGACCATTGATCAGGTTAACCAGAGTTATTCAGACCCATGTTATCTAGATCTGATGCAAGAGTTTCAGGTGCAAGCTGCGGTTGTGATCCCGGTCCTCCAAGATCAGAAGCTCTGGGGACTACTCCTTGTTTATCAATGTTCTGCCCCTCGTCACTGGGATCCTCAAGATGTGCAAGTCTTAGTCCAAATCTGCAATCAACTGGGTACAGCCCTCGAACAGGTGGATCTTTATCAACAACTCCACCAAAGCAACCGGGCACTTCAATATCAAGTCAATATCCGTAACGAAGAACTGCGACAAGCTCTCGATAGTGAAGCTTTGCTCCGGATCATTAGTGAAGAGGTTCACGCTAGCCTCAATGAAGATGAGATCCTCCAGACAGCTGTCCAAGAATTAACCTTGAGTTTAGACTTAGGCAGTTGCTACATTGCCTTACTCAATTTAGATCAAGAAACCTATACCATTATTTACGAACATGCAGGATCCATGCCTTCCTTTGCAGGTAAAATTGGGGTGATCAACCCACTCGTTCTACC
>CAZONZ010000112.1:3365-10417 GCA_964581005.1 uncultured bacterium | reverse complement strand
GATGCGACGTAGCATTCAGCATCTAGTTGGGATCGCAGGCTACAACCTATTTTGGGAGTGTGTTTATTATCAGATCCCCTGCCAACTCTATTCTTCCCTTTGGCCGAGCGATTCTAATATACGGATCCAGCGCTTAGGTCATGATCCCATGCCAAAGTCGTTTCACAATGGAGCTAGAGGCGTGGCCGAGGCGATCCTTGCATGGTGGACAACAGTTGCTTGATCATGATCTGCAGTTCACAGAAATGGGAGCAGCATGATCATCGATTTAGCCCCATCCAGCTATTTAAGTTTTAGGATCCAAAGTTGCAAGAGGATAGACGATATGATGTGAAGATGTGTCTCTCATTTGATCCTGGATCTCATGTCACAGCGGCCTACCTTTGTTGTCACAACCCCGATCTACTACGTCAACGCTTCCCCCCATATTGGCAGCGCCTACACCACCATGGCCGCTGACGCGATCGCTCGCTATCACCGACTTCGGGGTGATCAGGTGTTAATGGTGACCGGGACCGATGAGCATGGCCAGAAGATCCAACGAACAGCTGAGGAGAGGGGTATTGATCCACAACAGCACTGTGATCAGATTGCTTCAGAATTTCAGCGACTCTGGGGCTTGCTCAAGATTCGCTATGACCGCTTCATCCGGACTACCGATCCGCGCCATGTAGCGATCGCCAAGGAATTTTTCCAACGAGTCTGGGATCAGGGGGAGCGATTTACAATCGTAGAGGCTCAATCAGTCTTACAAATAGCACCTTATCTAACAACATGGCCTCTGAGGATGGTGGAGCGATTAGAAGCTATCACGGGACTATGATGATCAGTGATAGTACACTCACTGGAAATAGGACTGCGACAGATCCAGGATGGGGTCAGGGTGGAGCGATTTCTAATTCTGGTTATGCTCCTCTCACCTTGACTCGGAGTGCTCTCTCAGGGAATTTTGCTGCTGGATCAGGAGGGGCCATTGACCACGACAGTCGAGAGCTTATGACTGTGACTGACAGTGAAATATCAGGCAATACTTCAGGACGCAATGGAGGTGGGATCTACGGAGTTCCAGGTTGGAGAGGATCCATAACCGTGATCAACAGTACTCTCTCTGGCAACACTGCAGTAGAGGAAGGAGGAGCCCTTTTCCACTACGGCAATCGTTATTATCCCAGCTACCATCAACTGATCTTTGAAAATTCGATCCTGACCCGTAACACAGCGGATCAAGGGGGAGCTATCCAGATCAGTAATGCTCACCTTAATCTGACAAATATCCAGATCCTTAGCAACCAGTCAAATTCTACCGGAGGCGGGATCTCAATTGACCATGACTCTAGAGTTAAACTTGAAGCAAGCACTTTAACCGGGAACACAGCAACAGATCAGGGGGGAGCTATTTATGGGAGAGGTGAGGCCACGGTCCTCCTTGAAGCTGACAATTCTTTCTCTGAGAATTCACCTGATGATCTATGTGGTAGCGCTACATTTGAGGGATCTGGCTATCCAGGATCGTTGAATCTCTGTCCTTAGGCTCGTTTCAACAAACATTGTCCCTATCGCTGAGTTGGATCGGGTGAGAGTTAGGATCCTAGAGTCGAGCAGTGAGAAGACAGGAGGGCACGATCGGGAGGAACGATCCCAGGCACAGAAAAACCCTTCTCAGTCAGGAAGAAATGACTCTGGCCTAGGGAGAACTGACGATGCAGCCATGAGAAGTCAGCTTGCAACGCGAGAGAATGACATTGCAGCAGTTAGAAATGACATTGCAGCAGGTTGATCCATGTGATGGTCAGCTCTATCAGGGACGATCATTCAAAACAATGACCTTAAGACAGCTATGGGACGACAAGAAGTTCCTCGGAACGGGGTAGGCGCAGCTTCACGCCGATCCGAATCCACCCCATGCTTGCTTTAACCTCAGCAATACATTCAAACTTGATCCACAACGCTGAAGATCCTAAGGTTGGATTCGCACTGTCGCTTCCTCTCCCGATCGTATGAACAAAACTGATCCAGCTCCACTTGCTTCTCCTCCCTACCCGGATCCGGACTTGAACCAGGATTTACAGAGCCGACTGCGATCTGGATCTCATCAGCTATGGACCGTTGTAACGCTGATCATTGCTGGACTGGTATTGATCCCGATCGGGTTTGTTCTCAGTAGCATGACGGCTGATACTCGTGAGATCTGGGCTCACCTGGCTTCGACTGTTTTACCTCGTTATCTGTTGAATTCGCTTTGGCTTGTGATCGGCGTCGGATCCGGGGTTTTGCTGATTGGGGTGGGATCCGCTTGGTTGGTTACCATGTGCCAGTTTCGAGGGCGGCGACTGTTGGAATTGGCGTTACTTCTACCTCTGGCTGCCCCAGCCTATGTCTTGGCGTACACCTATACCGACTTTTTCCAATTCACAGGTCCGATCCAGACCCACTTACGCGATTGGTTTAACTGGGGAGCCGGAGACTATTGGTTCCCGAATATCCGATCGGTGGGAGGAGCGATCCTGATGCTGATCCTGGTGCTCTACCCCTATGTCTATCTGGTGGCACGATTGGCCTTTTTGGAGCAATCCACTTGCACCCTAGAAGCCAGCCGAGCATTGGGACAGGGGCCTTGGCGTAGCTTCGTCACGGTAGCGATCCCGTTGGCGCGACCCTCGATCGTTGCAGGCTTGTCCCTGGTGCTGATGGAAACGTTGAATGACTACGGGACCGTTCACTACTTTGGCGTAGACACCTTTACGACAGGGATCTTTCGGACCTGGTACGGTTTGGGCGAGCGTGTAGCGGCAACTCAATTGGCGGCTTTGTTACTGATCTTGATCTTCTGCTTGCTGGGGATCGAACGCTGGTCTCGCCGTCGTGCCCGTTATTATCAAACGTCAAATCGTTATCAAGCCGGATCGCGCTATCTTCTCTCCGGCATTCGAGCCCTGACCGCCTGGGTCATCTGTGGAGTACCTATCGTGTTGGGATTTGTGCTTCCCGCCGGGATCTTAATTGGGATGGTTTGGACGGATCCAGACGCTGCCTTCAACCCTCGCTTTTGGGCCTTTGGCCGCAATAGTTTGATCTTGGCCGGACTGACTGCAGGATTGGCGGTGATGCTGGCTCTGATCATGGCCTATGGGCAACGGCTTAATCCCAATCGGATCCTGCGTTTGGCTAATCGGATTGCTTCGATCGGCTATGCCATCCCTGGATCGGTGATCGCGGTTGGGGTGCTGGTCCCCTTAGGCCGATTGGATAACTGGATCGATGCCTGGGCAGAAGCGCATCTGGGGATCTCAACAGGTCTGCTCCTGAGTGGCACGATCACAGCACTCGTATTTGCGTATCTGGTTCGGTTTCTGGCAGTATCCTCTAGCACAGTTGACGCTAGTCTGACCAAGATCAAACCCAATCTTGATGAAGCGGCTCGCAGTCTTGGCTATGGCCCAACCGAGACCTTGACCCGGATCCATGCCCCTCTCCTCTGGCCGGGGTTATTGACAGCTGCTCTACTGGTATTTGTGGATGTGATGAAAGAATTACCTGCAACACTCGTGATCCGACCCTTTAATTTTGACACTTTAGCCGTTCGAGCCTATCAATTAGCTTCGGATGAACGCTTGGCGGAAGCAGCAGGTCCAGCCTTGGCGATCGTGGTTGTTGGGATCCTCCCGGTGATTCTGCTGAGCTGGCGGATCTCGCAGGGTAGAGAGATCACCTAACTGCATCTGTCCTGGTTTTAAGCCAATTTCTACGATTCCATGGGGCCATGTTGCGGGTAATCTTAAGGAGGAATGGTCTGATCGTCATGAGAGGATGATATGCCCCTGAATATTGAACAAGCGACTCCTGGCGAAGTAAACGTTTACAGCCCCTACTATGCGGTGGCTCGTCGGCCTCTCTTACCCCTAGCCGTTGGCCTCTATAAGCAAGGCAACTTTGAAGGAGAACGCAAGATCGAAGGCGGAGATCCCGTTCCGTTTATCGCCAGTTGGTTTCAGTCCCCTTTGCCCTCCGATCTCACTCTCTGCCAGATCCAATTTGATCAAGATGCTGAGTTGACCTACGAGCTCTCGATTGCCAATTATGAGTTTGTCGATTTTCTGATCGATGTGATCAATGGTGCCCAACGCGATCCCAACCAGAAACCGGATTTGACAACTGCCTTCTACAAAAAGCTGATGCGAGTTGATGATTAGTCTAGATTGAGGGATCCCAGTGCCTGGACTTGATTCTCCCTTTCCACTGAATCGTTACAATGAGGCTAACCTTAAGCCTCGCTCCCGTTTATGACCAAGCCTAATCCCCCAAGCTCTCCCTGAAACCCAGTCGTACCATGGGTAGCCCTGCGCGATGATTATTGGAGAAGGAGGTGATCCTAAGGATGACTTAAAGGCAAAGTGCTAAAGTAAAAGAACTCTATTTGTCTTCCCCTCTCCTGGAATAGGACTGATCGATCACCATGTCCGGCAATTTCTCTTCCCGAATCAAACAATTCACCCAACGCTTGCGGGAGACAACTCAAATCTCCCAGATCTTTGCTGAACAACCCACCAGCGAAGGCCAAGTGATGGCCAAAATGCTAGCCGAATCCGGCGAAGTGGTCTCCCAGATGGCCCAGGTGATGATGGAAGTTGAGATCCTCAGCCAGCTGCACAATCGTCTCCAATATGAACGGGAAGCGCTCCAACAAGAAAAAGCGGATCTAGAAACCCGCGTGTTTGAACTGCAGCAAGAACGTAATGAGATCGAGCCCCAGGTGATGTATCTGCGGGAACAACTTAACCAGGCCACGATCCAGCTAGAGCAAACCCAAAATCGAGAACGCAATCTCAGTGATCGGGAACGACAGTTGACAGATATTGTGGCCCAACTCGAACGGCGGCGGGCAGTTCTCAACCAAGCCATCGAGAACCTCACCAACCAGGAAGCCGACTACATTGTCCGCACCCAAGAGCTGGCTCAGATCGTTGAAGATCGGGAGAAAAAAGCCTCGCAGTATTTTGAAGCCGTCAATAGTTACAAAACCTATCTGGCTGAGCTCAAGGCTCAAGTTGAAGAAGAAGAAGCAAGGCTCCGTAGCATGGGGATCGAGCCCCAGCCCCCCGAAGTGGATGAACCCGATCCGGAACCCGAACCTGCCACCCCTCAATACAACAACGACTACGGAACTTACAACAACCGCCACTATCAAGACGAATACTCGCCTGCCCCGGCTGGATCCGATTGGGATCAAGGCTATGGATCCGATCGAGGGTCCGATGCCTACTGGGATGATCCCATTCCCGACTACAACCCTGATCCGTGGTCCCAACCCCGACCCAATGCCCCCTCCCCCTTCCGGGAAAATCCTTGGGACTAGCCTGATCCGTGCAACAACTCTCAACCCATGGGATCCAGAAGATGGTGGAGCTAGATGATAAAACCAACAACACAAACCGATCAGCGTCTGAAGCGTCAAGGTCTAGGGTGTGAGGTGGATGATGTCTGATCCTCTCTCACTCAAATCCAAAGTTCCGCCTGATCTACACCAGCTGGCCCACTGGCAATGGAACATCGAACACGCAAATCGTCATAATATTTGGTGTCACTGCCGTCACTGTGATCACGAATGGGTCGCCTCCACCCAGGAGATCTGTCCCACCTGTAAACAAACCGATATTGAATACATTTCGTGCTGGCAGTTCCCGGATGATTAATTTTCTTTGATCTTGACCCCTCAGGTTGCATCCTCATGACCCTTGCTGGAGACCCTCTTCCTTCCCAAACCACCATCAGCTCACTCCCCGATCCTACAACGATTGCGTTGGGTGACGATCCTGCTATTGTTGCGGCGGATTCATGCGATCTCCCGGTTCCTCATGCTGGCTATCACTGGGATCAATCGACCCGCCGCTTTTTTGAAGGGTGGTATTACCGGATCACCTTACCCCAAATCCAACAGGGGTTCGCTTTCATGTACTCCATTGAAGATCCAGCTGGAGGTCAACAACACAGTGGGGGATCGGCGCAAATCCTTGGACCCGATGATATTCATCAGTGGCGGACCTTTCCCAAGGTTGATCAGTTTTGGGCTGATCCAGATCGGCTAGCCTTGGGGCACTGGGGGCAAATGCAAAACTTAGGCCACCATCTCGCTGCTCAATATCTCGATCCCCGCGATTTCTTTACCTACATTCGATCCGGCTACCAAGCGACAGCAACCCTCAACCAGGGGATTTTCACCAACCCGATCACCGGATCAACCACCCGTTGGTTGTACCAGATTGAACCGATCTATACCTATGGTTTCCCTGATCCTGAAGCCACGATGGGCCTGCTGTCCTACTTACCTGTGTTTGAACCTGGCTGGCAAATCCTAATGGCCCACGGCTGGGCGAAAGGATGGATCGAATGGCAGGATCAGCGCTACTGCTTTGATCGAGCCCCTGCTTACGGAGAAAAAAATTGGGGAGGAGCCTTTCCCTCTAAATGGTTCTGGTTGAATTGCAACAGTTTTGCTGGCTGGCCCGATCTGGCCTTAACCTCCGCCGGAGCCAAGCGGGGAGTCCTTTGGTGGGAGGAAGAGGTCGCCATGATCGCTCTACATTGGCAAGATCGCTACCTCACATGGTTACCGGAAACCAGCAGCTTGAGCTGGAGTGTGCTCCCTTGGGGATCCTGGCGAGTGGCTGCTAAACGATCCGATTTTGAAATTACCTTAGAAGGCCAAACCGATTTCTCTGGAACCCCGTTGTTAGCTCCAACCTGGGACGGACTTTGCTACGCCTGTCGAGATACCTTACGGGGACAGATCCATCTGAAGCTTTGGCGGATCGAGGGTCAAGTGCGGGTGCTAGAGCTTGAAGCCTACAGCGATCTGGGCGGACTCGAAACGGGAGGAGGTCCCTGGCCTGGGCTTTGGGAAGGATCCTGTGGTAGTCTTTGAAGTCAGGCTCAGTCTCCGCAACCAGAGAACGACATTCAAGGAGAGAGAAATCGTTTATCTAGTTTGTCTAATCTGTATCCCCTCTAATCATCCACTAAGACCCAGTTGCTAATGATCCAGGCAAACGAGAGAG
>CAZONZ010000112.1:0-3265 GCA_964581005.1 uncultured bacterium | reverse complement strand
TTGACAAGAGCTTGATCCGCAGAGTTAGGGGTGTTTCTGGCAACCCTCCCTTGCCAATCCGCTGAGGTCGAGTAGAATCACATCCAGCAGTTCGCGGGTATCCCTCTGGGTGGAGTGCGAACCTGACCTTGGAGTGGTGTGGTGAGTGAACTTGGAACTTATGAGGATCGGAAACATGCGGTTTTGGATCGTTGTGATGGTGGCTGCCTCCAGTGTGATCGGATGGAGTGCGCCAAGCTGGGCTCAATCAAATCCTGTTGAGGATCAAATTGATTCGATCTTGTTGGATGAGCGTCGGGATATCGAACCCGCTCTCACCTATCCTGAGGTTATTATCCAACAACAGTATGGTGACATCAGCACCTTTTTTGAGGCGCTCTATGATCAGTTTGTTCCGGAGCCACCGATTTCCAACCGAGATCTGGTGACTCCCTATCAGGCTTCTGTCGCTAGCCAAGCTGGATATTATCGTGTGACCTTAACCGAACCCCCGATCGAGTTGGCACTCCCCCAAACGAATCGGTAGCAAGTCGTTTGGCTGGCTGGACTAGATTCCCTCTATTTAGGGTTCTGTCTCAGTAAGATCCTGAGGTCTCTGGTCTGTAAGGGAGTGTGATCGTGCAGGATCTTGCTGGGTCTGGGGGCTAGAATGGGTCCAAGTTAGATGGGGGGAGATGTGATGTCTGCCTATGCTTCTAAGGTGGCTATTTCCACACCTCAAGATCTTGCCAAGGTTTCAGCGGCTGAGGTTGCTGAGATCGCTGAGCGGCTAGAGCGGGATGAATATGCAACTGTGTTTGGCTGTTTGGAGGATTGGCATCGACTCAAAGCCATTGCCTTCTATGCGCCGAGTTTGGTGGAACCCTATGCCCATCTCCTAGAAATGGAGATTGATGAAGATTAGGGGTTAGATCACAAAGTGAAGATCTGTCTAGAAGCGTTGGATCCAGCAGTGGCCACATCGGGACCAGCGCTTGAGTTCGGTTGCAGGGGTAGGGCAGCCACAGATCGGGCAGGGAGCAAGATGTTTTTGGCTCTGTTTAACCCGCTCGGCCCATCGTTCAAAGGCATCGATCGGGGTTTCCGGTGAGTTTAAGGTTCGAGCCAATCGCGTCGATCCTACCCATGCCCCTTGATCAGAAGACGGATTGACAGTCGAAGCAGAGGGATCCATGCAATCGAAAGAAGCAGAAGGGTGATCAGCGGTGGGATGAGATCGGTACCATTCCCCTGGGAGAAAGCGAATATCTTTGATGGGCTGGGCTAAGTTTGGATTTAATTTGCTGAGGATCAACTGACGCTGAAAGCTGAGATTTTGAGCCCAGGTTGGGGTTGAGGTCGCAACCTGCAAGATCTGGCGTTGAATCCGCAAGGGTTTCGTATGAGCTGCAACAATATCTCCAACGGTTGAGGACCAAAGAGTTTTGATCTGTTCAATCTGTCGATACGCAGCCCA
Source organism: uncultured bacterium (assembly GCA_964581005.1). GTDB lineage: Bacteria > Cyanobacteriota > Cyanobacteriia > Thermostichales > Thermostichaceae > CAZONZ01. Next base: position 1,809 of record CAZONZ010000112.1, on the reverse strand, counting down.
GGCTGGATCCGCCTGGATCGTTTTAAGTAGAGGTTGAATCGGTCTCAGCATCGTTTGTAAAGATCCAGATCTCGTGACCCTAGAGTGACAACGACATCATAACGACATCATATAGAAGCATTTCATCCACGCCACATCCTAGCAAAATTGGTGAAGAGAGGCTTTGAAAGACCCTAGGCGCTATAAGATCGGTTGCATTCCAGCCGCTTCTGGATCAAAGCCAGGATCAAACTGAGTTGAGGCATCATAGTCAGCTCCCTGGAAGCAGGCATTGGTGGTCTGAGCCTCGATCAAGATCGCTCCCCGCAAATACGTCTTTTTCAAATTGGCACCCCGCAGATCCGCTTGTCGCAGATTAGCTTTGTTTAATAAAGCACCTGCTAGCGAGGCCCTACGGAGATCAGCGCCCTGGAGGTTAGCCTTATCCAGGATCGCGTCTTTCAAATTGGCTTCACTGAGATCAGCCTCGTTCAAATTGGCTTCAGCTAGATTGGCTTTGCTCAAGTTGGCTTGCATGAGACGGGCCTGACTTAAGTTAGTTTGCCCCAGCAACGCTCCAAATAAATTCGCTTGCTCTAAAAAAGCTTCTCTCAGATCGGCATAGCGCAGATCGGCTTGACTGAGATCGCTCCAGGCCAACTTGGCTAGAACCAGATTGGCTCCCATCAGACCCATCTCGCGGAGATCGGAGCGAGACAGATCCACGTGAGTGAGACAGGCATCCACCAGCTCCCCTCCCTTCAGATCGGAACGGGGGAAACAGCGCTCGCCAGCGGCATAGCGTTCGAGGAGCTCGTAGGCCCCAAAGACAGATAACCGACGTGGGTGCTTAGGCATACCGATCCTGAGCCATAGCTGAACCAGGAAATACTCTACCGCTGAAGCGCACGCAAAAAACGCCGGATCCCATCCAGAAACCCAGATCCTGCCTGACCAGATCGAGCCAGGATCTCAGCCAACTCTTCTCCCGTCGGCTTGGTGGCAGCAGTTTCGACCAATTCGTACTCACCCGATTCCCTAGTCCGCCAAACGCTCCAGGGATGAGGATAGATCCGAAACAGAGCTCCGGATCCAAGAGCCTGAAGGTAGTAGCAGATCTCAAAGGTGCGAATGAAGCGATCTCGTAATCGCCGCCCAGCTAAACCTACACCGACGGTGGCTGCATCTTGGAGTTGAGGGTTGAGTAGGATCACAGGTTTGGGTTGCTGACCCTTTTGGAGAACGGAGTCACAGATGGCCTCAACTTTATCCACCACCATCACAGCTGGGATCACAAACAAGAGCGATTGATCAGCCGTGATCTGGGTTTGGGTACTGATCTCTTGCAAAAGTAGCCCGTCCTCTGCGGTGGGATCCATCTGCCAGTCCCGTCGCGCTAAAGCAGCTCCCCCTGCATCGCTAAACAAAACGGCTAAGGGGCGATCCAGAGCATCCAGGAAGGGGCGAGCAAGGATCTCTGGTTTTAAGTCGGGGGCCACGATCTCAACCTGGAGACGGGTGTAGCCTGCGGCCAGAGCAGCTTGGATGGCTTCGATCGCTTGGGCCTGGGCTTCCGTGAGATCCGCTGGGAGATTGGGGTAGGGTGGGGGCGGGCTGGAGGATTCAGACATAGATCATGAGAGTGATCGGCGGGAGCATCTAAGCGGTGACCAATATAAGGTTACTACAGCTGGATCTTTAGCTGCAGGCAATATAGCCATCAGAGATCAAATGTAAGAGGGTGGTGATCCTGCTTGGGCTCTGGGAGAGCGGTTGAAGCTGAGGGCATCTGAAGGATCTTACGTTTCAAATCGGACTGCTATAGTCTAG
>CAZONZ010000111.1:0-10436 GCA_964581005.1 uncultured bacterium | reverse complement strand
AAGGGGGGTTCGTTGCTCTCCCATTCCTCCGTTGGCAGAGTAACACCTGGAGGGGAGGCATGGAGTGCGGTGAGGTAGGACGGTCGGAAGATTGGGGCCACGGGATCAGTCTGAGCTTGATGTCTCTAGTGTAATGACTCAATAGGGGACTGGAGCAACGGGTGGATGGGTCTTGAGCCTTCGGAATAATTCTCTGGACTCGCAGCTCCGAAGACGAGGAAGAGGACCATGATCAAGCGTGAGGGATCTCTAAGAAAACAAGTGGTGCAGGATCACATGGATCCCAACGGTGAGACCAAGGCTGATCATGAGGAGCCTGAAAGAGAGGATTCATGGATCGAGATCGAGTCCCAAGTCTCGCAGCCGTTGGCGCAATGGTTCGATCCAGAAGTCCAGTATAGTCTATCGGTCTTGGCTTTTTATCGGCCACGTAACCTGCTACTGCTGCAATTGCTTAGATGTGGGCATAACTGAACTCCTTTTTTGGGTATTCAGGTTCATCGGATCTGGAAATGCTCCAACTAAGTTTTTGGAGTGGATCATTCTCCTCAATTTCTATCACACGTTCCGTTACATAATTTGCCCCGCTCAGATCTGCCCTCCGAAAAATCGTACCCCGAATATCCGCTCCTGACAGATCCGCCCCCCGCAGATCCACCCCCTTCAAATTCCAACCATGTAAATTAGCTTGCCTTAGATCGATCGCCACCTCAGGATTCTGAAGCCGCCACGCATTCCAATAGTTCACCCCTCGTCGCAACTGTCGCACCTGTTCCCAATCCGCCATCCCTGTCCCTCAGATCACTCTGATTGATCTACACCGGATTTTCCCCAAGATCGGAAGCCCTCTCCGCTAACGTCTCATCGAAACCTTCTAGAGTCAGGATCCTAGGCTGACTTGAAACCATTCATCTATTGGGATCTGGGGATCACCTAAACCTTGGATCAGATACAACCCCTGCCTAATTGACTCAAACTCTCAGCCCTGAATCAGGGTGATCTGTTACCCATCGATCAGCACTACTCACTAGATCTACTAAATCAGCCGTATCCGCCCTTTGAGCCCGTGGATCGATCAAGCCACCGAGCCATTTGACAGGGTAGATAGGATCAGGATCCTGATTGCTCATCGGGATCAGCCTGCGGTTAACCTACAATGATCGAGGCCCATTCGTTATCGTCAAGCATTTTGCCAAGGCACCTGTGATCGAAGTTGAAGTCCATCAGCAGTTGCGACAGTTGCAGCAGTCCCTCGAAACCTTCTGGCCACACCAGTTAACCATGGCCCGAATGGTGGCACGGGGCTTGCGGCTGCAGCGAAGTGCGTTGATCCAGGTGCCCGATGGCGGTCAGCATCGCCTCAGTTATCTCCTTCCTGCCCTAATGTGGCCCGGTCCCACCTTGCTCTGTGCCCCCGAATCCGTCCAAGCCCAGATCCTGCACGAAGAAATTCCCTTCCTCCAACACAGTCTCGGCTTAACCAAACCCGTCCTACAAGCTTCCACTTGGCCAGGAGATGAGTTTGTCGGTTTGCTCCTCGTCGATCCCCACGTCTGGCTTCACGATCGACTCCGCTCCCATCCCCTAGTAGGCACCTTCGATCAAGCTGTCCACTTCCCACCCACGATCCCATTATTATTGGACGGAGCCGAGCATCTGGAACACTGGATCGATCAAGCCCTGACTGTTTCAATCACCCCTGCCGATTGGCACCGTCTCCAACGAGCTCTGCCAGCCCTCGATCCGATCATTGCCGCTACCCATGTCAATCTAACGATGGCCTTATTGCGGCGTCCCCTCCCCCGCTTCCTGCTGCACAGCGACGAAACGAATCTGCTCATGGATCTGGTGCAAGCCATCCCCGCCGATCAAACGGGCTTACCTCCGATCTGGGCTGAATTTCTCCAGAAACGTTCAGTCCCGTCCACCGTACTCTGGGCCGAAGTTAAGCGCGAAACCAGTCAATTTATCTTGCACCTGAGTTTGGCCGAAGTCCGCTCCATCTTGACTCCCCTCTGGCAAACCCAACCGATTGTGATCATTGGTGAAGCCCTGGATCTCGATCGAGATGCTCAGACCTATCGCCGCCGCCTGGGACTACCCGATCTGACCCCTCTCCGATTTTTGCCAGAAAGCAGTGGTCACCGATCCCGCCCCGATCAAATTTTGCAACTCTATCTCCCCAAACTGCCGCTTCCGAATGATCCTCGGTTTCGAGACGATCTCATCACTGAACTGAAGTGGATGCTTTGTTGGACAACCAGATCGAGTGTGATTCTGGTCTCGGATCAGCCCTTGCAAACCCAGGTGGGGACAGCCCTTGCCGCTGAATTTGGATCACGGGTGAAAGTTAATGGCCCTTCTGCCCATCCCAAAGGCATCCTGGTCTGCAGCTGGGATCACTGGTTAGAATATAAAACTCATCTGCCCAATCCCGATTTAATGGTGATTGCCACCCTTCCCTTTCCCAGCATGGATGATCCCCTCGTAGCAGGCCGAGTTCAGTACTTGCAACGGACCAAGCAAGATTGGTTTCGGATCTATCTGCTGCCCACCGCCGCCGCCTACTTGCAACGGGCCACCGCCCCCTTACGAGGCCAACGCTCTCCTCAAGCCGACGACGATTTGACGGGTACCGTGGCCATCCTTGATAGCCGGATCGTGACCCGCAGCTACGGCAGACAATTGCTCGAAGCCCTTAGTCCTACAGCCCGGATCCAATGCAATCCTCGCTATCTGGGATCAGGCGTATCCTCCTATCCTTAGGCCCCTCATGCCCTTAGTGCCCGAAACCTATACCCAAAGGAATGAGTTGGGATCGCTGCCTCCCCTCAGAGACAATCGATTTCTGCTTACACGACGAAACGCTTTTTGGGTCTGTAAGGATCCACATTGTTTGATCGAGATTCGCTGGCTTTGCGGATCTGGGATGCAATTTGTCCTGCCCTTTGTAACGGATTTCGGAATAGAGCTAAGATCAGGGTTATGGGTGAGAGAAAGCACTTCGCTGTTAGAGGAGGAAAAAATCAGAAAAACCTAATTCGAGTAGCGGCAATTTGCCAGAAAGATTCGATAGAATAGACCAGACGAAATGACTTTTTGCATGGGAGGCGTAGCCCTGTATGTCAGATCCGATCAACATGCTCGAACAACAAATCGAGGACAAAATAACTATAGCCAAGCACGCGGTGGCTGAAAAAAAGCGGCGTGAACGAATTGCAAAACAGGAACGGGAGCGGGCTCAAAAGATACAAGCCTATTGTGAAAAGGTGCGTGAACGACTCCGTCCTATCCAGGAAAGTTTACTCAAATCTCTGGAAGACTGCCGGATCCTGGGGGATGCGGATCCCCATTTTGAGGAACTGCAGAACCAGCTGGATGAGATCAATGATCTGATGGACAATCCGGAGTCCATGGCGGAACAACTCTACGAGGAGGAACGAGAGCGAGAGGAAATTCTAGAGCAGCAAAAAGAACTTGAAGAGATTGTTCTGAGTGAAGAGCGGCGGATCGAACAGGAACTCTGTCAATGGCGACAGGATCTTCTCCAGGATCTCCTTCAAACCATTGAGAAAGCGGAGAATTTCTTTGAGGCCAGTGACATTGCTATCTATGTCAAAGACTACAAGGATGATTTACTCTCCATAGAGTCCTTAGAGCTCGTGTTGCGCCGTTTGATTGATCGAATCAACGAATTGAATACACGCGGAACCTCACCCCTAGAGCTTCGCCAACCAGAAGCAACCCTGAACTACATGGCCGATTTTGCCTTGAAACAGCGGATGCAGGGAAATGTCCACAAGGTCAATGGCGGTCCAGCTCAGTTGCGTCAATCCCATCGTCAACAAGTTGATCGACCCTTTGAATACCGAGGCATTAACGGAAAAGTGGTTGTCTTTGGCGGCCACCCCCGGATGCATCGCAACGTGGCCCGACGTCTACCGGATGTCAACCTGATCTGGTTCGATCAAGAACGTGGCATTGCTTCCGTCGCCGATCGATCGGATGTGGTTCGGGATGCTGATCTTGTGGTCTTGGTAACTGCGTATACCTCGCATAAAATGCAGAAGATCGCTCAGATGAGTTGTGATTCCTACGGATTGACGCTAGTTCACCAAAACAGCACTGGCATTAGCTCCATGTTGGAACTGATCGCGGTTGAGCTGAAAAAGAAACGGTTAGCGGACAAATTCCCCCAGTAGTTTTCCCCATTCGATCTGAAGTCACCTCTCTCAGATCCCGTTTCGTGGTATAACCCCAACGGTATACCGACAAAATTACGGCTCCAGATCTGGATCTGGATCATCCCTGAGAGAGCGTTGCTATGACCTTAGAGATTCCCCGTCACCAATACGTCAGCACCTATGGCCCCACGGTTGGCGATCGCGTTCGCTTGGCGGATACAGCCTTGATCATCGAAGTCGAACAGGATTTCACCACCTACGGCGAGGAGATCACGTTTGGCGGCGGGAAAACGATCCGAGACGGCATGGGACAGTCACCCACGGCCACTGCTGCAGGTGGAGCCCTCGATCTGGTGATTACCAACGCCTTGATCCTGGATTGGGGGGGCATTGTCAAAGCTGATATTGGGATCAAAGCGGGAGTGATTATAGGGATTGGGAAAGCGGGTAACCCCAATCTTCAATCCGGTGTCTCCCCAGGCATGGTGGTTGGAGCCAGTACCGAAGTTATTGCCGGTGAGCATTTGATCGTGACGGCAGGTGGGATCGATGTTCACGTTCACTTCATTTGTCCTCAGCTGTGTGAGTTTGCGATCGCGTCCGGTCTCACAACCCTGATGGGCGGTGGCACAGGCCCAGCCACAGGCACCAATGCAACCACCTGTACTCCTGGTCCGTGGCAGATCGGCAAGATGCTGCAAGCGGCAGAGGCGTTCCCGCTCAATCTGGGCTTCTTTGGCAAAGGCAATAGCACCCTACCCCAAGCCCTCCGCGAACAGGTTGAAGCGGGAGCCTGCGGTCTCAAAATGCACGAAGACTGGGGATCCACTCCTGCCGTGATCGATACCTGTTTAACTGTTTGTGACGATCTGGACGTTCAAGGCTTGATCCATACCGACACCTTGAATGAATCTGGGTTTGTTGAAGATACGATCGCAGCGATCAATGGGCGAACGATCCATACCTTTCATACCGAGGGAGCTGGAGGCGGACATGCTCCTGATATCATCCGGATCGCAGGCGAGCCCAACGTTCTGCCTAGTTCAACCAACCCCACTCGACCCTACACTCGTAACACGATCGAAGAACATCTCGACATGCTGATGGTCTGCCACCATCTCAGTAAATCCGTTCCCGAAGATGTTGCCTTTGCGGAATCTCGGATCCGTGCCCAAACGATCGCAGCTGAAGATATCTTGCACGATCTAGGAGCTTTGAGCGTGATCTCCTCAGATTCTCAAGCCATGGGACGAGTTGGCGAGGTGATCCTGCGAACCTGGCAAACAGCCCACAAGATGAAAGTCCAGCGCGGACCCTTACCCGAAGACTCCGATCGCCACGATAATCACCGAGCCAAGCGCTATGTTGCTAAATACACAATCTGTCCCGCTATTGCTCAGGGGGTCAGCCATGTGATCGGATCGGTGGAAGTCGGTAAGCTAGCTGATCTGTGTCTCTGGAAACCTGCTTTCTTCGGGGTGAAACCAGAGATCGTTCTTAAAGGTGGCCTGATCGCCTATGCCCAGATGGGGGATCCGAATGCTTCGATCCCAACTCCCCAACCAGTTTGGCCACGACCCATGTTTGGTAGCTTCGGCAAGGCTTCGATCGAAACCAGTTTACTCTTTACCTCTCAAGCTGCACTAGATCGAGGGATTCCTCAGGCTCTAGGTTTAACTCGCCCTACAGTTGCTGTACAACATTGCCGATCGATTAGCAAAGCCGATCTGAAGCTGAATACTGCTATGCCTGAGATCGAGGTCAACCCAGAAACCTATGAAGTTCGAGCTAACGGCGAGCTTTTGACCTGTGAGCCTGCCGAAGTCCTACCAATGGCCCAACGCTATTTCCTGTTTTGAAGTCTGGATCTCTGGGGGAATGATCTTGCTTCCAACACCACAAATTGAACGATCGCTGGTCCAGTATTCTCTTCCCTGTATTCTTATACGAAAAGCCTTACCCAAAGATCCGACATGGTGGATCATAAGTTCCGAAAGTAGTCTCTTGCTCATGAGTTTCTTGATCAGCCCCTAAGACTAGCTGAAGCAATCATGATATTGTCAGCTATTGAAACGTTCGCCTCATGTTATTGTAGCCAAGATCCAAAATCGAACCGGAAGGAGGCAAGCAGTCCTAGTGCTCAGATCTAAAGATCGTAATCACCAATATAACGTTATGCTTAGCAGCGCGCCAAGATCTCCCCAAGTTAGCAGAGATCGCGACAACCAAAGCGTCCGCTGCAGCAAAAGTTAGAAAGACCTCAGCAACGATCACAGACTTGACTCGGAGCAAAGATCTAGAGGAACCGACCAGCTCTCACCGCTAGTTACTCACAAGGTTGGACTCGGAGGATCAACCAGCCAACTAGATAAGCAGGATCGTTCAGGAAAAAGCAGAGTAGCCTAACGCTTAGCATTAGGGCTAACGCAGTTCCAATAAACCCGCCAGCTGATTCCTTGTTCCTCTACGCCGCTATCTGTGCATCGGGTTCTTGCACTTCGACATAGGCGAATACTAATTCCTGAAGTTCGGGATTCTCCAAATGGTACTCAATTGATTGTCTCTCAGGCACCACTTGCCCGACTTCTCGATAGGTTTCTAAATTAATCTGGATGGCCTCACAGGCCGCTTGTTTTGCCGCCTCAATCGTGTCTCCGTAGGTCACGATCGCTAAATCGGGTACTTGCACAGCAAATCCAGCTTCGGTTTGTTCCAGCATGATGAGATAGCGCATCACTTGACCTCTAGTTTAATTTTCTTCACGGTGTTAACTGCCCGTCCGATAGGAACATCTTTCTGCGGATGCACAATGGTAAGCACAAACCGACTTTCCGGGTGCTTAAAGTTATGATGGTTTCCTTTGATACTGACGAGTTTCCAGCCATATTCTTCAGCCAGCTTGATCAACTCTCGACTGGTGTACCGTTTGGGCATAGATCAAATTGTAAACTTTTTCTCTTACTTCGTCTAATGGTTGAGCTTACCGCTCGGCAAAACATCTCTTGGAATGATCGTAGCACATTGATCTGCCGATCCGTGTACAGCTTTGTGTTAGACCCTCCTACTCTATTTTAGTATTTCGGCGATCGCCGCATGACCTGCTTTCGTTGCCGCAAAAGCTAGGCCACCACCACCTGCTGTCGCTATGCCATTTTTGATTAGGAATTCTTTGATCTCATCCCGTGAGATATTCTCAGAGAAATAAATTCGGAACAAGCATAGCAAGCATGTTGACCTGCCGATCCGGGTACAGCGTAGGGTTAGGCATGGTGGCTCCAACTCATGCTCTCTAATGTTTGGGTTAGCTGACAGGGGGTGAAGATGTGGCAGCAGGGTACTGGGCAGCCAGAGATTGACACTTGGCTTCTAGAGCAATGGCAGACTCATTCATCGCTCTGAACATAAGCTCAGCCTCCTGGGCCAAGTCTTTGATCTCTTGGAGGGTTTGCTCATCGGGTATCTGCATGACTAGATCTCCCATCGACTGATAATCTGGTCAACAATGATCTTAGCCTCTAAGACTCGGCCTAGCAGCTCAGATAGATCCTCACCTAGATTTTGGAGCTCCTCAGGTGGGATGTTACTTTGATCCACTAGCTGTGTGGCTTGCCCAACTCGACGTCTGGCATCTTGTGTAAAGAAAGCCATGGTATTGAGGTAAGCATAAACCTGGATAAGAAGTGAATTCCCAGGGGCTAGACTCAATGCAGGATTGATCAACTCCAGTCCACTGCTAACAGATTTTTCAACCTGATCCAGTTCTTGATTGAGTCTACTCAATAACTCAGCAATCTCCATCCTCACCTCAAACTGAAGATGATTCTATTCTGCCAGCCTGAAGAGCCAACTCCTTAGCCACACCCAGTCAAATAAATCTTGCAATTCTGCTCTTGGCATATGTCTGCCTGGGGTTACAACTCAGCAGTTTCCAGAACAGCTTAAGGATAAGCATAGCAGATTAAGGGAGCTATCCGGCGCATCTCAGTGTTAGGAAGTACGATACCAATCAAACTCTACAGGTAGATGGCCTATGAAGGTGAGAAGTGAACCGATTATGAGTGTAGCTGTACACAAAATGGGAACCACAATTCCAATGATCCAGGTTACTCCGAATAGAGCCTTGCATCCCAGACTATCAATTTTTTTGCTGACAATGTGAACTGGATGAGATTCATCCTCATGGAGCATTTTTAAAAGCACATCCAGCTTTATATGAGCATGGTAGACAGTAAGAGCAAGCAAAGAACAGATTACTGATCCGATCGTAAGTAAAATTTCAAGTTCGATCTCTGATTCAGTTCTTACTGCACCTGCTATCACTAGAGAATACACAACGAGAAGAAAGTTAAACCTCTGCTGTACGAGATCTTCCATAAATTTTCTTTCCTGACTGAGATCCCAATTAAATCCAGATTTACTGTAATCACTTTCTTGGCTTATTTCTGCGTCTATCTGTGTAGCCATCCTGCCACCTTCCTTGACAACATTGGGGTCTGCCTAACGTCATGCTTAGCGGCGCGCCAAGATCCCTCCGATGTAAGCAGAGATTGCGACAACCGTAGCGTCCGCTGCCGCAAAAGTTAGACTAGAAGACTGCTAAACGACCAAAGAGCTTGAACCAGAGCAAGAACTGGAGTGATCGATCTCTAGATAACAAGCCCAGATCTCGATAGGCATGGATCCTCAACGTCAGACGAAGCTCGATCCGTTTGACTCGGAGCAAAAATCTGGAGGAACTGACCAGCTGCACGGCTAACCGCTCACAAGACTAGACTCGGAGGATCAACCAGCTCACTAGATAAGCCAGGATCGCTCCAGGATTTGCTGCCTCTCCAGGATCGAGCTTGGGAGAGGAGATGAATCGGCAAGCGGCTGGTGATCCTTCCCACGCGGTCAGAATCGTTAGGGTTTTAGGATCAGAAGTTTGTCAGCTCTTGAGGTTCAGAGGCTAACGGACGACTTGAATATAGAGATCGAAGGAGCCGCTGTTGTCAGCATATTTACCCTTCTGATCATTGACTGAAACCAGAATATCGAACGTTGAGTTAAGGGTGATCTCTTGCGGCTGAGCTACTGTTGCTTCCTGAAGTTGCCACGCCGTCACCCGACTATTGCCTGTGGGTTGGAACAAGATCGTGCCATAGCGACACAATTGGGGGAAGCGCCATGCTTCATCTACAATAAATTTCTTGCCTAGGGGGGTTTTGACCAGCGTGGCAAAGGAAAAACCGTAGCGCCACGACACATCAGCCGCAAACACCCGGATCTGGGCGGCTCGCAGCGGTTGCCCTTGGCGATAGAGTTTGGTGCCCGTTTCACTGTTCACCCCCAGGTTGTTAAACCAGAGCCAGCCTTGGGATAACAGATCCGGATCTTTGGGCTCCATGGCTTCCACCGAGGGAGACCGATCGAAACTTAGATCACTGAAGTCACAGGTGATGACCTCAGGTAAAGGCATCTCAGCAGGTTGCTCGTGTCCAAGATTCATAGGTATGGCCCGAAAAAAAGTGCTCTTGCTCTAGTTCTGCTGAACAATGGCAACAGGCCTCTCTCATGTGGAGGTGATCACGTTCTGCAGCCAGGAAAACGCCCTGATTTTACCAAGCATTGTCCCCTCATTCGTTAACAGAAGGTAAACAATGTCTCAATCCTCTGATCGATCCTGTTATCCCTCTGAATCCATCGTGATCCCAGCCCAATACTAGGACGTGGGTTGGAGCGAGTTAGCTGATACGCTTGCCACCGACCGCGCTAGTGATCGTGAGGTTGTGATGGAAACAAAAGTTATCGAGATCAGGCCGATTTCACCGTCAGTCGATAGAGTTGCAAGACGCACGACGAGATCGGTTCAGAGTGAACAAAAAAGGATTTCTGGGAATGTGTTATTTCGCAGAGATGATGGATGCATTCACAACAGCATTATCCGTAATCTTCCTGGATATGGTAGGCTACTTGCGTCTCCTTCTACGGAGACTCTGAATCCTACTGTCAGTCCCCAATGTGTCTCCTCTCCGGAGATTCTGATCCTGTTCTCAATCATGAATGCGTGTGTGACCTCGGATGCTTTAGATCCGTTTGTGGTTTTCTGAGTTGTTCTGCCAAAATCTCTCCTTCCCTGTTAACTGAATCTTTACCCTGAACCTCTTCCCCCAATGGATCGTTTCTTACTGCGCCACAAGCTGAGCTGGCGGAAATTGGCCGTTGCCGTTGGGCTCAGTTTCGTTCTGATCAGTCTGCCAACGTGTCCCCAAA
>CAZONZ010000110.1:0-10528 GCA_964581005.1 uncultured bacterium | reverse complement strand
CATAGTTAGGCCAATTCTCAGGACCAGAGCCAACACACTCGCCATAGCTCAACAGCTTGATGGAAGGGTTGTTATAGGGATAGTTCAGCATGGTAATTTGAGAAACAACAGCGCTGGTCGCGGAGCTTGTGATGACCGAATACCTAGTGTGGCGAGGGATCCTAGCATCGTCAAGGGACGGGATCTAAAATCCCATGTTCATCGTAACTAGAGTTTAGACAAAATCCTGGGCTGGGAGCGATCCGTCCTGGAGGCCGATCGCTGTTACATCTCCCGTAAAAGGGTTTGACTCGCTGGACATGTTGGACAAGGCTATCAGACGTATTCAATGAGTGGAGTGCTTCCTGGATCTACAATGGAGATGCATGCTTCTGCTATGTTGACTTTGACCCATGACGACCGAGCGCTACATCAATTTGTTGACTGACTTTGGCTTCAAGCGACTCTTTGGCAGCGAGCCCAACAAAGACCTGCTGATCGATTTCCTTAATGTGGTCTTGCCAGCAGAACATCGCGTCAAAGATTTAACCTATCGCAACAACGAAAATGTTGGCAATACGACAATCGATCGCAAAGCCATCTTTGACATTTACTGCGAAAGCGAGACGGGTGAGAAGTTCATCGTCGAGATCCAGAAAGCGAAGCAAAACTATTTCAAAGATCGCAGCGTTTACTATGCCACCTTCCCCATTCAAGAGCAGGCAGAACAGGGCAATTGGAACTACAAACTTTCCGCCGTGTATACCCTTGGCGTATTAGACTTCATCTTCGACGATCACCGCGATGATCCAACCCTGATGCATGTAGTCGAACTTAAGGATCAGCACTGCGAAGTGTTTTATGACAAGCTGAAATTTATCTACCTGGAGTTGCCAAAGTTCACCAAGACTATCAATGAATTGGCTAACCATTTTGACAAGTGGCTGTTTTTGCTAAAGCATCTTTACGAGTTAGAAGATCGCCCAGAAGCATTTCAGGAAAAGATCTTTAACCGTCTCTTTGAGATAGCAGAAATTGCCCAGTTTTCACGTGCTGAACGCAAGAGCTATGAGAACAGTTTGAAGTATTATCGTGACTTGCAGAATGTGGTGGACACCTCTAGAGAAGAAGGGCGAGAAGAAGGGCGAGAAGAAGGTTTGCAAAGGGAGCGATCGCTTATTCTGCGCCAACTGACTCGACGAGTTGGGGAATTACCTGATGCGGTGCGATCGCAGGTTGAAGCTCTGTCGTTTGAGCAATCAGAATCATTGGGTGAAGCACTGCTGGATTTTACTGATCTGGACGATCTGCAGGTTTGGTTAGATCATGTTTAGATAAGTAATTGAGCTAATGGAAGAAACTATTTGTATGTATGTTAGAGACTATCCACAAGGTATCTATAAAGTATGAAGGTTGTTGTTGATACTGCCGTTTGGTCATGGGCTCAAGGATCCTCAGGGTGGGGATCTATTCTGTATGCGCATTCAGTAGTACAGGCGGACGTCCAGAGTTTGAGTCTCTTGCTCCCGGTTCTTGGTCCTCTGCAATGGGATCAGCCCAATCGTTCTGGGAGAGTAGCAACCTGATACGATTGTCGGTAGCTTGATCTGTTAGCAGGATGGATAGGAGCCGTCGGAAGGTTATAATTCTTAAGCATCAGAGCTGCCTGTTTATCCCGAACGATTCCTTGTCCTAGGCTTCTGCTACAGTTTTTCCGCTCTCTCCTTGTTGTGGCCAGTGTAACCAAGATGCTCCAAGCTACCGTTGCTACCTCCGATCGGCAAGACTCCTCCATCACCTCCGGAATCCCGGTTTACAGCCCTACGCATCTGACGCGGGTCACACAAGTTTTTGAGGATGGCAAGGTCAATCTGGCCTTGGTCGTCTATCTACCCCAAAGCTATAGTGCGGCGGCTGAGCAACTCGATCGGCCCTCTGCCCCCGATAAATGGGTGGTTCAAGTCCGGATCGGGAATCGGGATTGGCAGTCGTTGCCCCAACCTGAGCCCGGTCAACCTTACTGGTTTCTGCGAGTACAGCAGATCCCACCGGGCACTCCGATCGTGTTTCGCTACCGGGACAGTGGGGGTAACTGGAAACCGATCCAGCCTCTGCATGATCTGGAAACGGTTTACGAAACCATTTATGTTCCTAACCTGACCTATGAATGGAATTATGAATCTCCAGGATTTGATCATGCCAAAGTCCTGATGGAGACTACGCTAGAGGGCTTGCTGGCTGGATATAAAGGGGGAGTTTTTGCGCCGGAAACGCTAGAGGATCTGTTTCAACTTTCGATCGCCCAACGCCTGCTCAAAACCGACATTCCTGGACGGATTGCGGATTGGGGTGTGGATGAGATCATGGTACCTGTCTGTTCCTCGATTGCCGATCGCTCTCACCTTGATCCGAAATTTAATTATTTGACCTACAACGTGGTTGAGTTGGACTGGCAAATCGGTCGCACCTACGACTTTATGCGACTGCTAGATACCTTTCATAAGTACGGGATCTTGGTAGTTCCTGATTTGATTTTTGCCCATCAAGTTCGACGCCCCTTCCCTGGATCGCTGGATCAGACCAGCCGCGCTTGGGATAGTGAAAAGCTAATGGTCGATCTGCAGGCATATTTATTTCGGGATTATGGCACCTGGATGCTCAAGCTTTCGGATCCTGATGTGCGCCAGCTTTTGATTGAGAAGATCGTTGCCTTTGTGATCAAATATCGATTGCGCATGATTCGGATCGATTACATTGACGGCTTGATTTTGCAGTACTCGAATCGGGATGAAAACTTTGCGGAATTGTTTGTCAAGGATCTGAAGGCGGAATTGCAGCGGGTTGTACCGGAGTCGATCGCATTAGGGGAAACCTTTGAGGTGGCGGGTAACCCAGCCGTGCAGGAATTTATTGATGTGTTTTATGCTCCGGTTGGTTTCGCAATCGTGGAAGAGCTGTATAAGCCACCGTCAAAAATGGGACGCCCATTGCATCCTGAAGTCGATTATTTAGCTCAAGAACTCGGTCGAGCGGCTAAGTCCCCACGGCGGGAAGCGATCTATGCCCAACTTCATGATGAAACCTGGTACTGTCAGCACATTGTGGCCGGACGACCCTACGTGCCCTGGGCCTACGGGGGGAATCCCGCTGAGCTGGCACGACGGCAAGGCATGGAACTGATCCAGATGGGGTTGATCAATCAGGACTATTTGCTGGACTATGTGCGGCGAACGGTTCGCAATGCTGAAGCGTTGACCATGTTCATCGCCAAGCTGCGCTATATGTTTGTTCCAAGTGTGGATTCCCTCTGCTTAGGCTGTTTGGATGAGGCGGATAACTGGCAAGTGATCTGGGAGGGGATCCCGCCCCGATATATGCAACAGTGGAAGCAGACAGGTCTCTCAGAAGCCAGGATCTTCCAGTTACACGATCAACACCGGGCTGACATGATCCAATTACGGATGATCTTCCGCCGCTATACAAAAGTTGATGCGGTTTCCCTCCAGCCTTTGGTTCAGCCCCAAGTCAATCACTATGATCAGGGGGGCTCCTTGCTGAGTCTGTTTCGGCTCAACCCCACCGATCTAGAAGATTCCTTGCTGATTCTGTTTAACTTTGGACCGCGCCAGTTTCATGCTGATCAGTCATATGAGCTCTCCGTCCCCGATGACTTTGAAGGACGCTGGCAGGTTTTGTTTGATGGGGATTGGATCGATCCAAAACGGCGGCTACCAGAGGAGCAGGCTCAGGGGTATGCACCAGGGACTCTTTTAGAAACGGTGGCGGGCAAATACTCGAATCAAGCGCAAGTGTTGAATTTAAGTGTGGGGGCGATCAGTTTGGTGGTTTTAAAGTATTGTGGAGCCGGTTGAGACTCTTGCTGCCTGTCGGTGGTGTATGTAGACTGCTTGACTCTATAATTTCTAGATAATTTCTAGCTGATGTTCTTGTTCAAGCTCCTTGGTTGATCCCTTTGTTCTCTTTGCTCTCCGCGATTTACGCCTATGCTCTTTTCCATCAGTTCAACCGCTCTCAGTTATGGTGCCAGCAAGCTCTTTCAGATCATTACCCCCCTGGGAGCCTACATCTTTTTTCGAGAATTACCCTTTCGGCAGGCGTTACTGCGTCGGATCGCTCGCACCTTTAACCCAGGAGCTGGCCCTAAGGAAGAGCAACAACTGGTTCGCAGTTACGAAGACTTTTTCGATCGAGCTCTGGGTTTTATGACCTGGAAAATCGGCTGTGATCTCGGCTTTTTTCTAGTTGCTACAGGGGTTGGAGCGTGGGAGAGAGGCTTTACTTGGGCTGGTTTAATTCCCTACACGATTACGCAGTACTTGATCTACTATCTGATCGGTCAATCGATGATTTTGGATGGTCAAATCAATCCCTTTCAACCTAAACCTAAAGTCAAGCGAATTAAAGGTCGTCCTCCAGTATGGCGGCAATGGTTCTCGAAATACTTCTATGAAAATGTCAATATCACGAGTTACAATATTGAGATCCGCCGGGTGATCTTAAAACCATTTGTTGATTACGGTGGGATCATTACGAGTTGGCCACTCTACACAGTTGGCTTACTATTTTTACAGTCAGGTGAGATCAATTTTGCCCCAGTTTTACACTTCTTCTTCTTGAAAATGTTGGCATTTTATTTAGTGAACACGTTTGGATTCATTTTGGGGTTTAACTTTGGTGAGATTGTTTACTTTAAGGGGCTTGACCTGGTTGAGTCTGCGGAACAGTGGAGTCGAGAACAGATCCGCCAGAGCCATCTTAGCCACGAGAAACTCACCAGCCACGAAACCCCCAACCCTAAATTCAACTCAAATGGGATGACTCTAGCCTGTTCGATCCAAGAACTACAGCATCACTGGGTTCGGTTTAAGCATGTGCAACTCTGGCGGATCCAGCCGTTTCTGGAGCGGTATAACCTGAATCTACGCTGGTTGATCTGTTCTTCGTTGGGAGTATTCTTTGTAGTGATTTTGGAACCTAGCTTTGCCAATGCGATCTTCTCGGTCAGTGACTCCGTGCAATATACCTGGTTTAATCTGTTTGGGCAGATGGATCAGACAAGCTTGCAACAGGTGATGGAGACAGGCCGAAGTGCAAGTCCGTTCGATTCCGATGAGCTGCTGACTCGTTTTCCCGATCTTTGGAATCAACTCTTTTTCCCTACTACGGAAACCTAATGATCACTAGGACTCTAACGATCTAAGTCCAATACTTCTTCTTCGTTGATCCTGGCTTATCTCACCATTAATGCTCGTTGATCCCCTACCTCCAGCCATTGTTATGAGCTTCTCTTCTGATCGGATCCTTTCTCACTTAACTCACCCGACTCGCCTTATCCAACAGGTGATCATGGGATTCTGGTTGATGATCATGATCCTTGTGATCGGGTTAGGACTCCACTTGTTTTCCCCTCAACCTATCTGGGGGGCTATTCAGATCGAGAGCGACATAACTCCTCAGACTTCAACCTCTCAGAATCCAGATTTATCTCAGATCAAAGGGAATCTAACCAATGATGTGCTCTACTACATTATTGTCGATCGTTTTTCTGACGGTGATCCGGATAATAACATTCCTAGTTATGCCTTCCCTCTCGATCCCAATTTACCCAAGCAAGAACAATCTTATAATGAGCTCAATCAGCTCCTGCTACGCCACTCGTATGATCCAACCCATCGGTATGTCGGTCTCTACTGGGGCGGCGATTTACAGGGAGTGATCAATAGACTTGATTATCTTCAGGATCTTGGCGTTACCAAACTTGTGTTATCCCCGATTCAAGATAATGCGAATGGAATTGTCTATTACCCAGCGGCTACAGAGTATTTGCATTTTGAAAAAGAGGATGGCGACGATGCCGATCTAATTTATTCCCACGCCTCCGCTGCATTTCATGGTTACTGGACTAAAGACTGGTTTGAGATCGATGAACATTTTCGTGATCCCCGCGATCAGTCTCATGATCGTTATCAAATTTTACGAGAATTGCTGAATCAAGCTGGAGAACGAGGCATTGGGATCATTTTAGACTTAACCTTGAATCATACGTCTCCCTTCCCCTACTATCGTTATCCGCCCGAATTTGTTGAGAGCTCGATCGGGTTCTGGTTTGTCGATAATGGCAGTGTTTTTCGGCATGGCCAGCGAGTTGCAACCTACTGGGATCCTTCCACGGGTGAGTTAGATCCTTCCAAGTGGTTCCACCCGTTTTTGCCGATCGATTTCAATCGTCCTACTCCAGAAATGATTGAGAAAGGTACACTTCCTGGGGGACTACCCGATCTGAATCAAGACAAACCGGAAGTTGAAGCGTACCTGTTGGATGCGGTAAGGTTTTGGTTAACCTTCAATGCTGAGCGCTATCCGATCGCTGGATTTCGGTTAGATGCGGTCAAGCATGTGAATCTAAGCTTTTGGCAAAAACTTGAAGATCTGGTCCTCTCGATCAATTCCAACGCCGTGTTGTTGGGAGAGTATTTCAGTGGCGGTTATCGCAATATGGATAGCATTAACTGGATCGCTCAAACTCAGGGTTACACCCAGTTCAACTTTAATCTCAGTATGTCAGCTCGGAGCTTCTTTGCCCGTCAACGCGAATGGGATGGACGATCCTTTATGCTGCAAGAAGCAACTTTAGGCCGTGATGGACATTATTACAACCTCCCACCCCTTCAACAATTTATTCATTGGCTATTGGATCCTGGTCAAACGTTAGACATCCCCCGTAAAGCCTTAGATCTGATCCCAGATGCTGATATGCAAGGGTGGGTTAACTTTGTAGAAAACCACGATATTCCCCGCCTGCTTACCGTGTTTCCTGACATGACGCAGCAAGCCTACACTAGTCTGATCAAATATACGTTTGTGACTCCGGGTGTGCCGATGCTGATGTATGGAGTTGAGACCGGACTGGCGATCCCTTATCACCCTGATCATGCAGGACTGTTTGGAATTGGTGGGGATCCTTTTAATCGTCAAATGATGATTTGGCCTGGTGATCCAGGTTGGCAGAATGATCTATTTAAATCAACCCAACTGATGGCCCATTTACGTCAGGATTACCCGGTTCTTCGCTACGGATCGACTCGCTATTTGTCGCCCAAAGGATCGGATCCCAAAGATGATATTTTTATGCTGCGTGAGCCTCAAACGTGTGATCGAACGATATCATCCTGTCATCGGATTTTGTATGCCTACTCAACCTTTGGCGGTGAGTATTTAGTCTCTTTGGAAGAAGTTGATCCTGAGATTGAGATCTATGAGAATGTTGAAACTCAGCGCCGATCAAGACTCATGGATGGTTTGCTGCCTGTGCGGTTAGATCCTGAGCAGGCCAAAGTCTTTATTTTGGAGTGAGCTTGGAGGGATCTTAGCTGGTGATCGAGTAGCAACGTTGGGGCAATGGGATCGGTGATAAAGCTATTTGTTTCCAGTCACCACCAATATTCTCAACTGTGTATGGCCGGAGGATCAGAGGCGCAGGGCTTCCAGATTGAACATCAATCCTCAGGAATGAATACGGTTGTTTCTGGTGTGAGCCATAGCCATTGCGACCCACAAAAAGCTCAGATCGAGCCACCATTCGCTGCCGATCTGTGTAGCGATCTTGTTCATACAATGCTGATCCAGAAGATTTCTGCCGTCGCAAACTAAATCCACTCCCCCCACAGGTGATCCAGTTGAGATAGGAGTCCGCATATCCTGTATTCTCTGTCCGTAAATAGTCCAAACAATGAGCATGGCCTGTCAAAATCAGATCGACGAGAGGACGACCTTCCGCTAACGATCCAATCTGATCAGCAACATTTTTGAAGACTTGACGGAGTCGCAATCGGACAGCCAGTGTTTCAGCTTGATCCCATTTGGTGATCTCCGTTGCATAAGCAGGATGATGCATGAACAGGATCCGGCCCCTAACAGTATTCGTTTGCCAGGACTCGATCAAGCGATCCTCTAACCATTGCAATTGCTCTCGATCGATCTCGTGATCAAGATCAAGATCGATCCCCTGAGTGTCAACACCATCAGCCTGAGCGTCAGGACTCGAACAATCCAATGGATCTCCTTGATCAATGATGTCGCTCTCGAAGGCTTTGATCTCCTCCAATTCGGCGTAGAGATCCGCCAGATGTTTCTCCTGATCAGGATCGTTGGCAATATGAACAATGGTTTCCAGGATCTGGTGTCGCTGCTGAGCTAATTCTTGCTGACGTTGATCCAGTGAGGAACGTCGTAAGAGATCGACTTGATCAGTCCTTAAGGGAGTGATAAACGTATTGGAATCCAGTGCAAAAAAGTCGATCCCGCCAACATTAAAGGTGTAGTAGCGATTCGGCAAGCGGGTGAAAGATCCAGGTTGATAATGGATACAGCGTTGGCCCTTACTCGTTGCTGAGTAATGGTGATCTAAATGGTGAGCTAACTCATATTCAGGATCCAAGGTCTTGAGATAGTCCAAAAAAGCTCGTGCATAGGCATCCCCTTGTTCTGATCCATGCCAACCCAGATCAAGATCACCTTGAATATTGAATAACTGCCGTAGGGGAAGCGTCATCTGAGCTAGTGCTCCATAGATCTTAGGCAGGTCATAGTAATCATGATTGCCAGGGACAGGGAAAAACGGAGTCGTAAAAATCATCTGATCATACGCAATAGAAGAGGGATCGTTCCCCCCTAAGAGCAGCTCCCGATACGGCTCGATGAAGTTTTCCGGATATTGTTCACGAGATCCAACTAAATAAACAACATCTCCTGTATGGATAACAAAAGCACAATCATCAACATGATCCAACATAGCTTCAGCAACCCGTCGTTGGGGATGCTCCGTAGGATGACGACTGGAACCACTATCGCCGATCACTAAAAAGGAAAAGTCCGGATTCTGTTGAGCCGGATCCCCCAAGCTCAGTCGGGTTTGATCAATCGAGCGCTCCAGGATAGCGGGATGGTTCCAGCAAACCCGTTGCTTCATGGCGGCAATCTTAGTGGCAATGGAGGGATCAACGATGAACTGCATAAGCTGACAAGCGATAACACCTCTCCGTTTTACGTCAACGTTCGGCCCAAAGTCTAGCGATCAACTATCATTGCAGGTTGCTGGACTCTCAATCAAAAGCTTCCGGATAGCATAGAATTGACAAAATCTCAGGTTTGATCACCCATGACAATGCTTTATGTAGCCAACACGATTACGGATCTGGTCGTAGGGGATATTAGCCAGCACCTGCCCATTCATCGTTTGCCCTTGACAGGAGATGTTGTGGGGTTAGGTACAACAACCAGTATTGATAATGGCGAGCTTTCATTTATTTACAATACCCAGCTGGATCAAACCCAAATCTATAAGGGCAATCCAAACAATGCTGCCGCTGAGTTGCAATCTCCCACATCAGAGCTGATCCATTTTCCCTACGTATGTTATACAAGCAACGCTAACCCTCAAAGGATTAATATTTCCCCTGATCAACTTCCACCGCACCACGGTAAGCTACAGCCGATGATCGAGGCTCTTCTAGATCAGGAGGGTATAACCTCAGAGTTCTGTGGAATTCGGTTGCGGGTGAGTTGGCGATCGTTAGTGATCACCGTCGCCTCGAAACTTTGTCTTTGGCAACAACGGCGCTATGGGGAAATTGCTCAATCTGTGACCGCTGCATCGGTTTATGGTAATCTTCAACACTTCAAATTGGGAGATCAGCCCTCGGAGCAATCACAAATTCGCTATCTTGGCCAGGTGTCGGACTGGTATCTGTCAGGGTTCTACGCTCGCCAGCCTGAGAACGGCCTAGTGACGGTCCCGCAAGCAGGCCAAAATCTTCACATTCACGGTTGTTCTGTTGAGCTGAGCCACGGAGGCCACGTCCATCACGAGCATCCTGAAACCGAGTTATTGCATGTCCATGAACTCTATCTGTACCCGATCCATCAGGTTCAAACCCTCAAAACAGATCTCAATATTCAAAACGCCGTGACCCAAGGAAGCCAGCTATCGTTTGAGATCCACAATATCGGTCAGTTGGATGCCAGCAATGTCGATGTCGATGTTGTTGCCAATAATCAATATCAGGGTAAACGGTTTTTTCGTCTACCTTGGCTAGTGGCCGGATCCTTCCAATCGATCCAGCTGGATTTACAAACCCTACCCTTGCAGCCTGGTCGCAACCAAATCACCATCCTCGTGGATCCTAACAACATTATTCTGGAACGGTTAGAGGCTAATAATAGCTGTCACGTAGAGTACCAACTTGAATCCTGATCTCTAGAGTTATGGTGGACGACACAAGCCGCTATACTCAGATCGAGCTCCCTCATAGCTCAGGCCAATCCCCAAACCTAAGGAGATCACCATGGATTTTGATCAGGTCAAAGCAGTTGTCGATCGGGCGCTTGAAGACGGTAAGCTCACTCAGGCCGAGATCGATGAGATTGTAGCCGCGATCGGTGCAGACAATAATTATACTGTTGAAGAGCTAGCTCTCTTGAACTCGATCCATGACAAGATCCATCGAGGTGAGATCGAACGGGTGGATTA
>CAZONZ010000109.1:6263-10647 GCA_964581005.1 uncultured bacterium | reverse complement strand
CTGGCAAAAACGCTATCGTCAATCCCCAGAATTTCAGCAATACGTCCTCGATCGGCAACAGGAGATCACGGCATCCCCTGAAGCTGAAAGAGCTGCCGCCACCCATCGCCCGATCAAACCTAAGCTGCGTCAAATCTCAAATTGGCAAGCATTCATCACCCTTTCCCTTCGGAATCTAGAGCTCTTGATCCAAGATCGAGCAAGTTTAATTCTGACAGTAGGGCTAGCCCCAATCTTGGGATTTTTAGATCTATTTACCTGGCGACAAAACTTATTTGACTTGGCTGAAGGCGATGCGGCCCGTGCCATTACGATGCTTTTTGTTACAGCTTTAGTAGGAGTTATGCTAGGCAGTTTTGCCACCATGCGTGAGATCGTCAAAGAGACCGACATCTATCGCCGCGAACGCATGACAGGTCTACCGATCTTGCCTTACCTCTTGTCCAAACTTTGGATCGGAGTTCTGCTTGCGTTCTATCAAGCTGCAGTCTTTTTAGTCTTCAAGATCCTGTCCACCGATCTCCCCGGAGATCCGTTTGTGATCGGCAGTTTCTACTTCACCCTAGTCCTCACGATCTTGGCGGGTATGATCATGGGCTTGCTTGTTTCAGCCCTCTCCCCCAACCCCAATGTGGCCCCTCTGTTGACCATGATCTTTCTCGTCCCGCAGATTACCTTCGGCGGTGGCATGTTACCCCAACCCAGCCTAGGATTCATCGGACAAGCGATCAACCAGGTCACGATCACGAAATGGTCGTTTGAAGCTCTGGTCACGATCACGGATATCGGTCAAGATGTGGCAATGGATCCGTGTTGGCAATTGGATCCGAATGAGCGTCGCCAGCTGACCCCAGAGGAAGAAGAAGCACAGGGCTGTCCCTGCGTCGGTGGGCAAGTGTTCCGAAGTTGTGAATTTCCAGGGATCCAAGCCAGCTACGATGTAACTGTCGATCAGCCTTCACCTCAGCGTCCCCCTGATCCTGGCGCTCCCCCTACTGATCTAGAAGAACTACAACGGTATCAGCAACAGATGCAGGAGTATGTTGAGGGTATTGAGCAATGGCAGGCTGACTACGATCGCTGGAGAGCTAAATATGAGGGTGCCGTAGGCGAAGCTGAAGCTCTCATTGATCGGCTCAACCAAAACTATGGTCATGCCTTTGATGTCAATGTCGTCTGGCACTGGATCATGTTGAGCGTGATCATGACAGGCATGTTTGGTGGATTAGTGCTGATCCAGAAATACAAGGATCTTTCCTGAGTTGAACCTAAGTGAAATGTAAATTAAATCAGTAAATTCAGTTCAAAGGTAGTTGCTTCAGATCCTGACCCTGTCGCCAAGCTCGATACGCTCGATAGCTCCCCTGCACGTTGTACCAGTTGAGGAAAAAGACACGGCATAATTCCAAGGCTAACTGCGGACGGCCTCGATCGATCAACCACTGCAACAACGGTGCAACCCGTCGCTCATTCAACCACCCTCCCAGTGACAAGATTCCCCAGAGGATCCAATGTAGTGGCGTGAGTTGGATCATTAAGCGGACTTCCCAGGTGGGGTGTTTCTGATAAAACACGATCCCCATCCGGCCTCGTTGCCATTCTCGATCAATCAAGCGGGGGATCTGATCCAGATTAAAGGGAGGATGCCAGTGATAGCCTGCGGCTTCTGGACACTTGACGAGTTGCAAACCTAACTGCTTTAAGCGAACCCCTAGCTCTAGATCTTCCCAGCCATACAACTCAAACTGGGGATCAAAGGGGCCTGAGAGCGAATCTGCAGCTTGATCTAACCAGTGGCGAGCGATCGCTACATTCCCCGTGGCAAAAAACGCGGCTGAGAAATCAGTGGGTTTGAAGGGCTCGGATTGAGGATCCTCAAAATTGCAGGTATTGATCACCCGTCCATACGTGAAGATCTTGGCCTCATTGGAAGCCCTCGGATCACCTTTGACTCCATGCTGTTGCAATGTGTGAGCGTGAGCCGCTAGAAATGAGCGGACAACAACCAGATCGCTGTCAATAAAAATGATCACGTTCCCCTGAGCATGAGCTAAACCCAGATTGCGGGCTGCTGCCGGACCTTGATGGGCCTGGATCAGAAGTTGGAAGTGATCAAACGTAAACGGGTTGGGTTCTAGCCAAGCAACCGTCCCGTCCGTAGATCCATCATCCACCACGACCACTTCGTATCCCTGATAGATACCTGGATCCTGCGTTTGTAGGGCCGCCAGACACTTTTCCAGGATCAGGCGGCGGTTGTAGGTGGGAATGATCACACTGAAGAACACAACAGTCGTTCCAGGGCTAGGTCATGATTGCGCTACTCTTCGGTTGTCTCTTGCTGCTCTTCGCCCCCTTCAGCTGCAGCCCCCGTATTGTTATCGGATCGGAAGTTGCGTTGGCGGCGTTGGCGAGAGCGGCTTTTTTGAAACTGACGGGCGTACTCACGGTTGCGCTCAGCTTTCTCACGTTTCAGATTGCGTTTTTTGGCCATCCTGAGATCTCACGGTGGGGAATAGGCACCCTTGGGCGGTGCAAGTAGTGCGTTCCACATCGTAGCACTTTCCCTCCCCTCCTCCCCAAGATCCACCGTAGCGATTATGATCAGACATAATTTCTCGATCCTTTGTACTCTGCCATACCTTTTCCCATGACCGATCGAACCCTGACCCTCTACGACACAACCCTGAGAGACGGATCCCAACGCGAAGGACTGGCGCTCTCGATTCAGGACAAGCTGCAAATTGCTCATTTACTCGATCGGTTAGGGATCCCGTTCATTGAGGGAGGCTGGCCCGGAGCCAATCCCAAAGATGTGCAGTTTTTCTGGCAGATCAAAGAAGAACCCCTGACGCAGGCTGAACTGGTAGCCTTTTGCTCCACTCGCCGTCCGGGTCGATCCGCTGCCGACGATCCAATGCTGCAACCGATCTTGGCCGCAGGCACTCGCTATGTGACCATCTTCGGCAAATCCTGGGATCTGCATGTGACGGAAGGGCTGGGTACCACCTTGGCTGAAAATCGGGCCATGATCCGCGACACGATCCAATACCTGCGATCCCAGCAGCGCCAGGTGCTCTATGATGCCGAACACTGGTTTGATGCCTACATCTCAAACTCCGACTATGCTCTGGAGACCTTAGTCACTGCTGTTGAAGCAGGAGCCGAGTGGATCGTTTTATGCGATACCAACGGAGGCCGACTCCCCCACGAGGTTGCCGAGATCACAGCCGCAGTCCAAGCTGAGTTAACCCGATTTGCCCATGTTCAACTAGGGATCCACACCCACAATGACTCTGGTACTGCGGTTGCCAATGCGCTTGCTGCTGTCCAATCTGGGGCAACCATGATCCAGGGCACGATCAACGGGTACGGCGAACGCTGTGGCAACGCTGATCTATGCACGCTGATCCCCAATTTGCAGCTAAAACTCAAGTACCCCTGTATTCCTGATCAAAATCTGAACCTTCTGACCCGAACCTCACGCGAGATCAGTGAAATTGTCAATCTGGGTCCTGATGATCATGCTCCGTTTGTTGGTCTCTCGGCCTTTGCTCACAAAGGTGGCGTTCACGTTAGCGCTGTGCAGAAAAATCCGGTCACCTACGAGCATATTCAACCTGAATGGGTAGGCAATGTCCGCCGGATCGTGGTGTCTGAGCAATCTGGGATCAGTAATATTTTGACCAAGTTGAATGGATTTGGTGTGTATCTGGAAAAGAATGATCCAACGTTACGCAAAATCTTGGAACACCTCAAACATTTGGAGCTAGAAGGCTATCAGTTTGAGGCTGCTGAGGCCAGTTTTGAATTACTAGTTCGATCCTTTCTGGAACAACGGATCCCACCCTTTGAAATGTTGAGCTTTCATGTGACTTCAACCTCTCACTCGGATTGGAATAGTCGAGACTGGGATCCCCTCTCTGATCAAACAGCCATGCAATCGTTAGTCGCAATCAAGGTTGCCGTTCAAGACCAGATCCGAGTCACCGCTGCTGAAGGTAATGGTCCAGTTGCTGCGTTGGATACTGCGTTGCGCAAAGCCTTGATCGAGTTTTATCCAGAGTTAGAGGTGATCCACTTAGCCGATTACAAAGTCCGGATTCTAGATAGCCAATCGGGAACTTCTGCTCGCACCCGTGTCTTGATCGAGTTTAGTGATGGTCACCACCGTTGGACAACTGTAGGCGTTTCTGGCAACATTATCGAAGCGTCCTGCCGCGCCCTGATCGAAGGGTTTGAATATAGCTTGATCAAGTTCTCTGGTGCCAAAGGGGACGATCTCAATGCAGAATCTCGTGTAAGCCAGGATCAAGCTTCGGTAGCAGGCTCAGTGTGATCAGTTGAGTTGTTTGTATTGTTGATCCCCAATCGTTGATCCCCA
>CAZONZ010000109.1:0-6163 GCA_964581005.1 uncultured bacterium | reverse complement strand
TTTGTATTGTTGATCCCCAATCGTTGATCCCCAATCGTTAATCCCCAACCCCTGATGATCTTGCCGGTCGATAAAGGGTATCCCGTTGCTGAGCTGGACGATCGAGTTGGTGGATCGCCCCGATAAGGGCTTCTGGATCCATGCAACTTCCACCGCGAGCTCCAGCCATTGACGAGATATGTTCTTCCATGAGAGTGCCCCCAATGTCATTACACCCCCAGCGCAGCGCCTCCGTGGCACCAGCTAAACCCAATTTCACCCAGCTTGGTTGATGATTCGGGATCCATCTCCCCAAAAATAATCGTGCTATGGCTGTGAACTGCAAGGCATCTGCCAAGATCGGCTGATCGCGCCCTATTCGTTTGCGCAAGGGAGCAGGAGCATGTTCACCAACAAACGGCAACACAATAAATTCCGTGATCCGAGCCGGATAGCCCATCTCCTTAGCCTGACGTTGCAACGATCGTAAATGCTCCAAATGGTTGATTTGTTGGCCGGGAGTTTCAATATGCCCATAAAGGATCGTGCTGGTGGTGGGGATCCCTATCCGATGGGCTGTTGCTACGATCTCCAACCAGGTTGTTGTATTGAGCTTCTCAGGACAGATCACTCGTCGGACGGTATCATCCAAGATCTCCGCTGCTGTCCCTGGCATGGATCCCAACCCGGCTGCTTGCAACGCTTTGATCACATCCACATACGATAGATCATCCTCACGTGCAATAAATTGGATCTCTTGAGGGGAAAAAGCGTGAACATGGATCGCTGGGAAAACATGCTTGATAGTTTCAATTAACCTGACATAATAGGCTAGCGAAGATCCTGACCATTTGGCCATGGGATTGAGTCCTCCCTGCATACAGATCTCAGTGGCCCCTCGTGTGACAGCATCTGCCGTTTTGATCTGAATCTCCTCCCAGTTCAACCAAAACGATCCAAGTTCCCCTGGATCTCGACGAAATGCACAAAAATTGCAGTGTTGCTCACAGATATTCGTAAAGTTAATATTGCGGTTGATCACATACGTTACAGTTTCCCCAACTAATTGCCGACGTAGCTGATCGGCTGCCTCCTGAATAGTTACTAATGACTCAGGATCTCGTTGCTGCAAGAGGAAGATCCCAGCCTCAAGGGTAAGATCCTCACCAGCCAATGCCTGATCTAAGATCTTTTTTAACCGGATTGGGTCAGGCTTTCCTTCAGAGGGTTGTGGATAGACAGAGTGCTCCCCAGAATCGATTGCTGCGAAATTTGTCCTACGCTCCATACTGTGATCGCTGCTCCTAAATCAACTTGCGGCCCTTGAGCCAGAAGGTTTTCATATCTCCCTTGCCTTTGATCGGGATGGTGCCCCGTTCCTCAAACTCATAGTTGCAGTTGAGATAGTGGTAGGTTGTGTCGGTTACCTGAATTTGCCCTGGAGATCCTGCGGACTCCATCCGGCTGGCCGTGTTCACCGTATCTCCCCACAGATCGTAGCTAAACTTCTTGGTTCCGATCACCCCTGCCACCACCGGACCTGTATTGATCCCGATTCGCAATTGGATGGCTTCTTGATTGATGCTCCGAATTTGAGCGATCGCCTGCTGCATATCCAGCGCCATATTTGCTACCGCTTCAGCATGATCCGGACGAGGATGGGGCAAGCCTCCCACGACCATATAGGCATCTCCGATCGTTTTGATCTTTTCTAGACCATGCTGCTCCGAGAGTT
The DNA here is from genome assembly GCA_964581005.1 of uncultured bacterium. Lineage (GTDB taxonomy): Bacteria > Cyanobacteriota > Cyanobacteriia > Thermostichales > Thermostichaceae > CAZONZ01. The sequence continues at coordinate 4,449 of CAZONZ010000109.1, read as the reverse complement.
GATCAAATACAGAAAAGATCTGGTTGAGTAATCCAACTATTTCAGGGGGAGAGATCTTCGCTGCAATTTGAGTAAACCCAACAATATCAGCAAACAAGATCGTGACTTCAGGAAATTGTTCGGCTAGCGGGCCTTGTTCCTGTTTGAGTTGAGCTGCGATCGGTTGGGGCAGAATATTGAGTAAAAGGCGATCGGATTTTTCTTGTTCTTGGCGAAGCAATTCATTTTGAGCTTGTAATTGTTTTTGCAAACGCCGGATCGTGAGCTGGTTCTCAACTCTTGCCAACACCTCTTCTACCTGAAAGGGTTTAGTAATATAATCGATCCCGCCCACTCGAAAGGCTTTAACTTTATCGAGAACTTCATCCAGCGCACTGACAAAGATCACAGGGATCTCATCTGTTTTGGGACTATCTTTGAGACGGCGACAAACTTGATATCCATCCATTTCAGGCATTGTAATATCCAACAAGATCAGATCTGGCGGGCTCGCCTGGACAGCCATCAACGCCATCGCTCCATTTAAGGCAACACGCACTTTATACCCCTGCTCAGTCAATAAACTCGACAACAAGCGTAAATTGCCAGGAGTATCATCTACTAGCAAAATATCGCCTTTCCATCGCGCAGCTGCAGTCAGAGGGAGGATCATGGGCTAAAGCAGATCGTGATCTAGCAATCTAAATGGATAATGCTCAGCAAGATGGTGCATGGTTAACGTTCAGAATCTCCGTCAAGAAGGGATTAAATCAATAATTTTGTCAAGGCGAAAATGATGGGTCCAATCAGTGAGGGTAGAAGCCAGTGGGCTACTTCGATCGGGGATGGTCTCAATCAAACTCAAGATTAGGGCAATATCTCCCTGTCTAGCAGCTTGATCTAACTGGCTGATCCACTCGGATCCCATCGTGACCAGCGCAATCCGAAGATGATCCTCAGAGGGGTTGGTGGCCGATCCAGGATCTAAGCCAGAGTGCGGATCCACGTCAACATCGTAGCGGTAACGGGCACCGAGGTGTTGCGTAAGTTTGTCCCAGATCTGATCAGCCTGCAGTGGCTTAGCCAGAAAATCATCACAGCCAGCCTCAATAGCCGCTTGCCGATCGCTCTCCAGCACACTAGCCGAAAAGGCCAAAATCACTGGACGCGATCGATCCGGTGGCCCTGGGTGGTCTTGCGTTTGCTGTTGAACCAGATCTCGAATCCTACGAGCTGCAGCCCATCCATCCAGACCCGGCATGCGTAGATCCATCCAAATTAAATCCGGATCCCATTGCTGCCAAAGTTGGATCGCGTCTATGCCTGCGCTAGCCGTCCGCACATCAAATCCTACATCTGCCAAGAGTTGCACCATCCAGGCTCGACTTTCTTGCCGATCATCGACAATCAAGATCCGATAGGTTGGCTGATCAGGCGCTAAACCCATCACTCGTTGGGGATAACGTGGAAGTGGGTTGGGTTCTGAAGGAGCGATCTCAATCGGGAGCTTAACGGAGAATGTTGATCCCTGGCCGAGGACACTGTCGATCTGCAACTCCCCGTCTAGCATCTGGAGATACTTGCGACAGATCGTTAACCCCAATCCTGTACCTGTCTGGGTCTGCATCTGAGTTGCCATTCGATGATGCATGGCTGGATCACCAAGTTGAGGGAGAAAATCCGGATCAATGCCTGGACCCGTATCTATAATGGTTAGCGAGAGGCTTGGGGATTCATAGCAAGCTTGAAGAGTAACTTCCCCCACTTGAGTAAATTTCACGGCATTACCCACTAAATTGATCAGGATTTGCCGCAGTTTAGCCTCATCGGCCCAGATCCAGGTGGGCACAGAGGGCGCGATGCTTAGGGTTAGGGCAAGATGTTTTGTTTCGGCCCGGACCTTAAACATGTCGATCACAGCTTTTAAGAGCTGATGTAGGTCAAAGGCGCTGACCTGAACAGCCATCCGACCCGCTTCGATCTTGGAAAGTTCCAGAATATCGTTGATCAATGCCAGAAGCTGGTTGCCACTCCGATCGATCATGGCCAAACAGTCTTTTTGCTGTTGGGTCAGCGTTCGATCTCGATTCAGTAACTGGCAAAATCCAAGGATCGCGTTCAATGGGGTCCGGAGCTCGTGGCTCATGTTGGCTAGAAATACACTTTTGGCCCAATTCGTAGCTTCAGCCGTGGCTTTGGCGTGCTGCAGATCGGCCAGAGCCTGGTGTAATTGATCAATCTCCTGTTGCATCCGATCCAGCTGGGCCGCTGTTGAATCATGTTCATGATCCGCACCTGATCGCAGCAGCAGAGCCCGAACCGTTCGGATCAAAGATTGCCAGGTTTTTGGGAGAGAGGCCAGGGGAAACATGGAACTAGACGAATATATATAACAGAATTAGGCTCTGGGAAACTCGTCAATCAGGGGGATCCTGGTTGAGTCAGAGAGCCTCAATCGCTTCTCATCATCTCACGGAAAGATAGCGATAATTCAACGGACGAGTCGATTGATCCGTCTCCCCATGCCTAAATGGATTAACTGAGTGACTCAATCGAGCCCCTTGGTACCTCCTGCAATAATTGCTCCACTTGACCCCGTCGATAAAGATAAATTCCACTGCGACCCACACGAGACTCAACTTCAGCCTCTTTCAACCGAGATCGTGCTTGCTTCTGAGAACACTTCAAAAGTGAGGCAACGAGTTTGAGCGGGATCCACTGATGCCATAAGCGATCTAATACCACCTGATCGGATTCCTGTTGAATTTGGCTTAATAAGCGTTCCGCAACCCACCAACAGGCTAAGGCATCGGCTTCGGCTCGGTGACTTTGATCAATATCTAAATTGAAATAGTCAACCAGATCGGGCAAGCGGCGAGAGGGAAGATCGGGCAACATCAAGCGAGCCAGCTGAACCGTACAACATTGATCGTGTTCTGATCGATGAAAGTTGATTCCCAAACGCTGATACTCTTGCCGCAAAAATGCGTAGTCAAAGCTGAGATTATGCCCGGTTAGGATCCCGTCTTCGATCAGGGGTAACCACGAAGGCCAGACTGTAGTTGCAGAGGCAGCGTTGTTGACCATAGCCTGGGTGATCCCGGTGAACTGAACAATCCGGGCTGGCACGTGACGCTCTGGGTTAATCAATGTAGTCCGTTGATCTAAAATCCCTGTGCTTAAGCTGGCATGGAGAACTGAGATCTCGATCACACGATGGCTGGGATCGATCTGGCCTGTGGTTTCCACATCCACAACTGTCAGGGTTTCCTGGCAAATCCGGCGGTAGTGAGCCAGCAAATCTTGAGTAAGCATCATGTCCAACTTAGGAATGAACGGGATCAATCCCCACTCGACTGGCTGGCCCCCTATGGCTCGTGGGGAGACTATTCGCCCGCTTCGGGATGATAGGAGGGACTATTTTGAAACTGTTTCTCCAATTGCTCGATCAGCTGTTGCCGATCTTGAGGAGTCACGCGGGAGGATCGAGGGGATGCTACGGAATCAGGATCAGAGGTGAAGAAGGAGCGGCCTGAGGGTTGAGAGGCTTCAGTTGGGTTCATTAGGGGGCGGAGGGCAGAAATGATCAGGCGGCCTGCCACGAATAAGAGCACCAGACAGGCAACAGCATAGAGAATCAGAACGGTAGCCATAAGCCAAGATCCATGCAGAGGAGAAGTAAAGAAGCTTTATTTTATTCTAATGCAGGTTAAGAATAATATCCTTCTGTCTTCTAGGTTTTCTAGACTGAGGCCGATCCTGGGTGCTCTCAGCCCAAACAGGGTCTAAGGTTTTTTAGATACGCCACTTGTCTTAAAAGTAGACAATAAACTGATTGATATTGTGGATTTCATCCGTTCATGGTGTTGTGATCTAAGCGCTCAGGCTGAGTGAAAACAATACTTTTGGCGGAAGATTTTCAATGAGGATCTCAGTGATTATAGGGTTCATGCGCGACCAAGGAAATCAGATAGATGCCAATGATTGGGAATCTCCAGGATTTCAGCTTTGCGGAGCTGCTACAGATCTTGGGACGAGGTAACAAGAGCGGTCAGCTTTCCGTCTGGACTCCTTCAGGTGTATCCCACATCTGGTTTTATCAGGGGCGGATCATAGCGACCTTGCCTCCGGGTGACAAGCTCGGATTGCAACATCAAATTGCCTCCAACCCAGAGTTGAAAACCAATTGTGGGGGATCGAGCGAAAACGTTGTTGCTAAGCTAGCCGCCCTGTGTTGCCCTATCAATCAACCTTTGGGAGCGTGTTTGCGGAAACAGGGATTGATCTCCACAACTACCTTGGCGACAGTGTTCCGAAAGCAGCTTCAAGAGGGCGTTTATCCTCTGTTTGAGTTGGAAGCAGGTCAGTTCAGCTTTAATGGCAAAGCCCCGATCCCTTATGGGGAAATGACAGGACTGAGTAAAGAGTGTTTGGATGTTGCGATCGAAGGGCTCCGTCGGGTTCATGCCC
>CAZONZ010000108.1:5122-10719 GCA_964581005.1 uncultured bacterium | reverse complement strand
TGCCAACGGAGGAATGGGAGAGCAACGAACCCCCCTTGGAAACCGATCGGCACCGTGACCAGATCAGCGACTTGATCAGCACCCTCAAGTGGTGGTGGCGGCAGCGGCGTGACTTCTACGTCAGCGGTAACCTGACGATCTACTACAACCCCGACCAGAAAACCAACCAAGACTTTCGCGGTCCCGACTTCTTCGTGGTTCTCCATGCCGAGCGGCGTGATCGCAAGAGTTGGATGGTCTGGAATGAAGGCTATCGCTACCCCAATGTGATCGTTGAACTTCTCTCCTCCTCCACGGCTACTATCGATCGGAAAACCAAGAAAAAGCTCTATCAAGACCAGTTCCAAACCCCCGAATATTTCTGGTTCGATCCCCACATCCCTGAGGATCCAGACACCCTGCAGGAGTTTAAGGGTTTCCGGCTGATCGAGGGCCAATACCGACCCATCCCTCAAACTGAGCAGGGCTGGATGTGGAGTGAGCAACTGCAGCTCTATCTCGGTGTCCGTGATCATCAGCTTCGGTTTTTCACAGCCAACGGAGAGATGCTCCCAACATCGGAGGAACGAGCCGAGCAGGAACGACAGCGAGCGGAACAGGAACAACAGCGAGCGGAGCAGGAACACCAGCGAGCCAAGCAAGCCGAGCAACGAGCGGAGCAAGCTGAGCAGCAGATCGAACAATTGCGCCAACAGTTGAGAGCGTTAGGACTCGATCCGAATCAATAACCACTTTGGACAAGAGGTTGAGGCTGGCACTTATGGAACCCGTTTAGGATCTCGTTATGGAGGGTTAATCTCAAACATCACATTCAAGGATGGTTTCTGATCGCAACCGATGTCGTCAGCTATAACCACTTGAAACCTTTGATCCGTCAACACAGTCAGCTCGATGCGATCAATGCCTTCTAAAACCCAGCAAATCCTGATCGATCGATCACAGTTGAATCATCTCAGGCGAATCGACAAATCGCTAGCCAAAGGGTATTCTCAATCCAGTCTCGGATCTCAACCCCTGTTGTAGGGAGGGATCTAGAGGGATCTCTGTTCATATCTTGATTGCTTCTATGTCTTTAGAGTCTTCCCCAGCCACAGCTTTAGAATCTTCTCCAGCCACCCGATCGATTGAGCTGGTCGAACTGATCAAACTAGATCCCAGCCTCGATCTTGATATTCGCTATGCCCGTGCTGACAATTTTGTGGGGTATCCCGTCTACGATCAAGCCCGCGCCTTCCTGCAACGTCCTGCTGCTGAATCCTTGCTCCAGGCGCATCGATCCTTGCGGGACCAGGGCTATGGATTGGTGATCTTTGACGGCTATCGTCCCTGGAGCGTGACCAAGTTGTTTTGGGAGGTGACTCCAACAGAAAAAAGACACTTTGTTGCAAATCCAGATCGGGGCTCTCGACACAACCGGGGCTGCGCTGTGGATCTGTCCTTAATTGACCTCACTACCGGAAAGCCTGTATGTATGCCGAGTGAGTTTGACGAGATGACCGAGCGATCTCATATTGACTATACTGGCGGTACGGCTGAGGCTCAGGCCCATCGCCAACGCTTGCAAATGGCCATGATCGCAGCGGGATTTAGCGTCCATCCGCCAGAATGGTGGCACTACGACTACCCAGACTGGCCTCACTACCCAATCCTGGATCTAACCTTTGCCGAGATCGATTTTATGCTCTAACACCTATTGGGTATGCGAAAGTAGAGCAGGTTCCGATCGCGTTAACCTACCCCTGCTTCCCCACAAGGAGTGCCATGGAATTTGCAGATGTAAAGCCGATCATCGATCAAGCCCTGGCCAACGGTAAGATCTCCTCAACCGATATGGGCAAAGTTCAAATGGCGCTCATGGAGGAGGCCAATCTGTCGCCCGATCAATTCAACCTTCTGAGTGAGGTGATCGATCGACAGGCACGAGGTGAGATCGAAGTTGTTTGAGAACATGCATCGTATCAATTCTGTTACATCGAAGTTATCTTGGCTCCTAAGTCTGGGACTATGGAAGGATTATCTTTTCCCAGAGAGGGGTGCTACTCCTCAGCCTGATGATCGATCACGAGATCCAGTTCTATGGGTTCAACCAAGCCTTACCAAAGTCGTGTTTTGACCTTTGTCTCTCATCAAGCTCAGCGTGTAATCGACCGTAGCCGCCGAGTTGGTTGTTGGGTGCGTGAGACCACAAGCTGGGGAATCCAGATCTTGATCTACCCGTTTGTTGTGATCATGCAGGCTCTGCAGTGGGCTGGGCGACAGTTAGTTCAGACAACAGTCCAGATTCAATCTTTGCTTGCCACTGGATCCGCTGGAGCCATAGTCAAGATGGTTGCTCCTGAGTCTCAATCGGCTGGAGATCGAGCGATCCAGAAAACATTGCCTCAGATCCTTGGTGTTCTCTCGGATCAACAAACTGGACTGCTTCAAACCAAAGCACGAGTCCGGGGACTGGCCAGTGATCGAGCAACTCAATCGCTAGTTTTGGTTAGTGATCAAAACGACATTTTAGATGTTTTAACGGTTGCTCAGCAGGTGGTACTCAAACAGTATTTAGCTGATCTCGTGACCACCTCCGAGCCTCGATCCCGCTGGCCCCAATCGTTAGTGGGATGGGTTCGGCTCCCAGGCCAGATCCTGAGCAAGATCGCAATGCTACGGCTTCCTCGATTACCTCTATTTGGACAGGAACGTCTTGGTGATGAGCTAGAGCGCAAGGCTCATGAGATTCAATCCAGATCGGCCCAAGCTTCAGATCCAACACCCTCACCCTCTCCAACCCCAGATCCTGCAGCCGCAAGTTTTCCAGGAAGTCCTCGATCCTTACTGAAGGCGTTTGAAAGTGGATTGGATCAGTTGGATGATCTACTTAGGATCGCGAGTCTTAACTTTCAGCATCCGAGTGTAACTGAGATCATGGTGCAGTCTGATGATCCAATCGCCCTTCCCCCTGCAACCGATCCGAATATCGAGTCCAATAATGCCAATAAACAGGATCCAGCTTTGATCGAGACAGAGGCAACCTTTATCAGTTATGAACATCCTCCTTTGCAGAAAGGGTTGGCATGGCTTGATGAAAAAGTTACTCGAATTGAAGCAGTGATTGAACAGATTGGATCATGGATCAAGGGGATTCTAACGACGATGTGGGAAGCGATCTGGAGTGTTCTGAAATTCATCTTTCCGGAATTCTAAATCAGTCTATCTGGAGATTGAGCCCAACGACGTTTCCAGGCAGAGGTCGGTTCAAGGCGGGATCGTTGTTGTTCGTGTTGACGGGCTTGAATGATCTGCTCACGGGTGGCTTGGAGATCCAGATCGCGGTAGGGGACAGCCGCGCGGGTTTGCAGGTGCTCCTGTTCAGCTAGAGAAAGAGGAGGCAGCAAATCGGAGGCAGCAGGAGAGGCAACGGTTCCAGGCCAAGGGCGACCGATCGGAGGGGTTGATCCAATCTTCAATCCAGCAGCGATCATCGCGGATCGGATCGCGGCTGAGCAGGAGTAGGTGGCGAGATGACCTTGGGGTTTGAGTCGTTGACCTACTTGGGTGAAAAACTCAACAGTCCAAAGTTCTGGGCAAACGGAAGGAGAAAAGGGATCAAAAAAGATAGCATCAGCCCATTGATCAGGCACATTCGCAATGGTTTGGCGTGCATCTCCCCATAGCAGGGATCCTTGAAATCGCTCCGTGTTGATCTGACCCTGGTGCAAAAAAGTCATCCAAGCTGAGGCGAAATGGGGAGCAACAGGTTGATCAGGTTCTTGAGCAAGGTTCTGATCACGTTGCCGATCTCCTGCCTGACTAGTGTTTTGATCGGATGGGTGATCGATTCTTGGATTAGAGTTCTGATCACGATTGTGTTTCTGAAGATCGCTTGATCCGCAGTTCTGATCACGATTGTGTTTCTGAAGATCGCTTGATCCGACTCCAAACTGAATACCGGCTTGCCAAGCTGCCAAAGGGATCGAAGGCGATCGTTCTAAACCGATCAACATCACTCGGCACTGAGGATTGATCTGCCAGATTGTTTCCAATGCCACCCCAGAGTTGTACCCCAGGCCAAAGCAGACGTCGAGCAGATGGATCTCCGATTGGTGCTGCGGTAGGATCTTCAGGTGACAGGGGATCACAAATTTTTCTAGGGCTTCTTGCCGAGCCCCACTAACATTGTGAAAAGCTTGCCCAAATTCCTCAGAGAAGAAGGTTAGGGATCCATCCCCTGTTGTCAAGATCTGCATCGAACATCTCCAGGCAAACACATCTTTTGAGTACTGGCATTAGAGTATATTCAACCACCTAAAATAGTTGGATGATCTTTTCTTTCTCCACTTCTCGTTATGTTCCACCAGCTGACCCATTACCGCCCCCCTCGTTTACGATCCTCCCTTCTGAGTTTATGCTTGACGTAGATTAGCCCCACGGCCCCTACACCCTTTCTCCCGATCGCCAATCCCCATTCCCATGACCCTTGCGCCCCTGAGCTGGCCCGACCTCGAAGCCCTCGCCCCCCTCGACGTCGATCCGATCCACGGACCCACCAACCCCCATTCCCGGCTGCGCCTCTTCGATCACTCTGAATCCAACATCCGCGTGATCCTCTACCGCGATCATCACGCCTGGTGCCCCTACTGCCAAAAAGTCTGGCTCTGGCTCGAAGAACAGGAGATCCCTTACCGGATCGAGAAAGTTACCATGTTTTGTTACGGCAAAAAGGAGAATTGGTATAAGCGTAAAGTCCCTTCGGGAATGCTGCCAGCCCTTGATCTAGACGGTCGCCTGTTCACCGAAAGTGACGACATTCTCCTAGCCCTAGAAGCCACCTTTGGTCCTGTGGGTGAAGGTATGACCGATCGGGACTCCCAGCCACTGCGCCGCTTAGAACGCCTATTATTTCGAGCCTGGTGTACCTGGCTTTGCTCCCGCCCCTTTTCCCAACGCGAAGACGATCACAACCGCGAACAATTCCTTGACGTGATCTCAATGGTGGAAGACTCGCTCGAACGCAGCTCCAGCCCTTATTTCCTCAGTCAATTTAGCACCGTTGATATTCTCTTCACACCCTTTTTAGAACGGATCCATGCCAGTCTTTACTACTACAAAGGCTACTCCTTGCGTGACGAGAACCCCAACATCAACACCTGGTTTAATGCGATGGAAGATCGATCCACCTATCGCGGCACCCAAAGCGACTTCCACACCCACGCCCACGATCTCCCCCCTCAGCTGGGTGGCTGCTGGAGCAACACCGATCCCCAAACCCTCACCCACCAACATCAAGTCGATCACGGCCCCTGGTTTGGCCTCCCCGACGTCGCCTACCCCGAACCCGAAACCTCCCGGATCGAAGCCCTCCACCGTGTGATCAAACACCACGCCAACATCATCAACGTCAACCCCGCCGATCCCACCCTGTTCGACGAAGCCCTCCGCTGTGCCCTCACCCACCTGATCACCGGCGAAGACTGCCCCCCACCGCCAGACTCCGATCCTGCCCTCCGCTATCTCCGCGATCGGATCAGTGTCCCCCGCGACATGTCGATCTATGCTGCCAAACGTCTCCGAGAAGCCCTTGAAGCCACGGCAGCCCTAGCCGGCGATCG
>CAZONZ010000108.1:0-5022 GCA_964581005.1 uncultured bacterium | reverse complement strand
TTGGAGGGCTGGATCATGTCCTAAATCCTCAGATCTAATCAGATCTAAAACGTCCTAAGATTGAGTGTACAGACAGCTGATCGGATAGACAGTTATCGGATAGACAGCTGATCGAATAGACAGTTAAGCATAAGCAGTTGCACGATAACTCTATTCCAACTCAAGCTTTTTGGAGACTAAGCGTTTAGATCTGCTTGATGCCAAGGTGTAGCTGCATCCAATTCTTCCACTTTCTCAAGGATCGATCGAAGTCTTGAGTCCTGAATGCCAAGTTGCTCCAAATGGTGAACGGTGTTTTCAAGATACTCTCGATTTGGACCTCGTTTGCCAATAGCCTGACGGATCAATTGGGCTGCTGTCTCAACCGAAAGCTTGCCTGCATATTGATGATGGCGTTGATCAACAACAAACGTCCAAGCTGAAATGGCTTGATCGACAAGCTGAACTCGAAGACATCTAGGCTGGTAAACTGGAGCAACCAGTTCCCGTTCAATCAGATAGATCATGGCCGATCGAGACTGAGCTGCAGCCACGTGGAAGGCAACACCACGACAAGATCCCCCCCGATCAAGACCTAGCACTAAACCCTGACGATCGGGAGTTCCTCGATGATGGTGAGAATAAATACAGAAGCGCCGATGATAACCTCGCAGCAAGGCCAATCGTTGATCCATAAACTCAAACCCAGGATGCCAGATCAGAGATCCATAGGCGAATACCCAAATATCCGATTGGCCATCCACGAACTGATCCGCCAACTCAGACGCATTTACAGATTCCAACTCCAGACCTTACCTCCCCCAACATCCTAGAACTTGACCAAACCAGTATGTAACGAGTCATCAGAGGCTGACTGATTGAGCATGATATCTCCTCAGACCGCACGTTTCTCGATCCTCTTCATGATTTCTGCGGGGTTGGAGACCAACGTCCCATCCCGAACCATAAACAATACGGGGAACAAATCATCCTGATCCGAGCATAAGATAAGAATTGGTTCCATGAGCCGATCACCTCCAGACCACACCGCTGCACGTAGGGAGATCGATCCGTAACCTTAGGCCAGAGTCTTTATGTGGAAGGATCAGGATCATGCTCAAAATCAAAGTGCTCAACTCTGAAACACTGGTTGAATTGAAACGCCTGGAGCTGACTCCGGCCATGCTGACCCATGGGGAATGGTTTGTGGGTCGGGCTCCAAGTTGTGGATTGGTGCTCCCCAGTTTAACGGTTAGTCGGATCCATGCCCGCATCTTCCTCCAAGAAGGCGGCTACTACTTTGCGGATTTTGCCAGTAAAGCCGGATCCCGGATCAATAACGAAGATGTCAAAGTCAATCAATACTACCGTCTTCACCCCGGCGACATTGTCCGGATCGGTGAATATGTCTTGATGATCGAAGAGGTGATCGATCCTTCCCCAGCCGAACTCCCACAAGCTACCTTCGTTCAGCCTCTGGAGGCCCAAGCCGCAACCTCTCAAGATCCTGCGCCCCCAGCCGCACCAAACCCTGATCAACACATCATTCGAGCTAGTGCTCTCGATCATCATCCTGAACCGAAATCACCCTCTTCCCCCGTAGATAAACCCCACGATCTTAATGTCCAGAACCCTAACCCGATCCCAGCCTCTTCTAACGCTGCCTTAGTGCCCTCCCCAGCAGCTCCCCTTCCCCCTCAGCCAGTCAGTCCACCCGATCAACCTCCTCCCGATCGAGATCAGCAACTTGCCAAGATCCGCCAAGGTCAGCCCTCAACCCTGCTCGATGACTCTGGCTTTACCCTCCTGAGTCGCTATATGCCTGTAGGTGTTGTGAGCCCAGAGGTGATCCCCCGCTGGCAGGGTGGTCCCTTGAAAGTGATCTGTACTCGCCTTGTTGAAGAAGCCCCTCAGGTCAAAACCTTTGGCTTTGCTGCCGATCCACCAGTTCTATTCACCTATCAACCCGGTCAACAGGTTGCCTTTAAGGTTGAAACTAAACACCGAGGTTTGATCTACACCCAACTCCCGATCACCTCGTCCCCTTCGCGCCCCCACCTCCTGGAGATCACAGTTCACCAAACAGCACCTGTAGACTTAGTTGAAGCAAGCCCGCAGCAACGAGCGGAAAGCTGGCTGTGGCAAAATCTACAACTGGGCTATCCTGCCTACTTCAGTCAGTTGGTGGGTCGATCTCTGTTGTTAACTCATCCAGCCCCCAAGATCCTCTTCATTGCGGGAGGGAGTGGAATCTTAAGTATGATCTCGATGATCCGCTGGGCTTATGATACCAGTGCTTCCCTCCACACCTTACTTCTGTATGCATTGCCAAAATCCCAGCCCATCTTATTTCGGCAAGAATTGGAATGGATGGCTGCTCGTTGCCCCTATTTACAATTAATGTTTACGACACTCCCTGCTGATCTAAACGAAGGATCCGCCGATTCATCCCCCACCCCCACCTGGACAGCAGCAATGCTTTTGAACGCGATCCCAGATCTTGTAGAGCGGCGGGTGTTTATTGCAGGTTCAGAGGCATTTGTAGCCAGAGTCGGACAGATCCTGCAGGAGCTGAAATTTCCCATGTCCTACTATCATAAACTCGATTAAAATTTTTGACGCTTAATCCCTATCTCCAACAGTTCGCTTCATTCTTGATTGAGTCTATCCTGCGGGACTCCTTTGCTTTACGATTGAAGTGTTGAACAATGATTCCATCTAGGTCGCCATGCTGTTTGGCAAGCGTTTGCCCCATAACCCCTTTGACTATTTCTTAACCCTCAAGGGAATGGTGGGGATGTTGCGGGATCCGGAACACACAGCCTCGGTGTTTGATATCGAGGATGGGCTCAAGGGTCTGGCCGCCCCTCAAAATATGGTGAAGTATGTTCGTCAAGATCCTGGTGTGTCGAAGATGATCGAGGATCGTTGGCTGGCCCCCCTGCCGAATATCCAGGAACTGGCGCAGCTCCCACAAGGATCGTTGGGGTGGTGTTTTGCCCACCATCTGATCGAGCATGGCTTTGATCCAGACTACTACCGCACGATCGACACCCAAACGGATATTGACTACGTGCTCATGCGGATGCGTCAGACCCATGATCTTTGGCACGTGTTAACTGGGATCGACACATCACGGATCGGAGAGATCTCACTCAAAGCCTTTGAGCTAGCCCAGACCCGACGCCCGATGGCAGCAGTGATCACCACTGGGGGAGTCATGCGCTATCTGATCCATGATCCTGATGAGCTGGGCAGGGTGTTGGAGGGGATCAGTTATGGCTACCGTCTTGGGCTGAACGCTAAACCCATGTTGGCCCAAACGTGGGAGGAGGGTTGGGATCGCCCCCTTGCAGACTGGCGGGCAGAGGTGAATCTTCCTATACCTGTTCAGTTGCCCAAGACTCAAGAGCTTTGTCTGGATCCAAGTCCAGATGGCTTGATCTGTGACCATACATCGAACATCCAGGATCTCGCACGGATACCCAGGCAACCCTAGAGATTCTATCCCCCAATGACTCCTTCACCAGCTTTAATGAGTCCTCAGACCGTTGGAATGACTCCTTCACTAGCCTTGATAAGTTCTCAGACCGTCGGAATGATTTTGTTACTGGCTTGAATGAGTCCTCAAACTGTCGGAACGATCCTGCAGTCAGTCGGAACGATCTTGCAGCCCATTGGAGCAATCTTGCAGCCGATTGGAACAATAGTTGATCAAACTCAGGGATAGGGACGATGTTTTTTGGAAATAGCCTAACTCTTTGCCAAGCTGACTTAGTTGCTCCAGATCCATTGCCAAAGGAGGAAAGCTGCCATGCCACTAATAATTGTCAAGAGAAGATTTTTTGTCCACAGGCCCACGATCACACAACTTAGCGCTCCGATCACGCGGGGGTTATCGAGACCGAACTCCAGAGTATCACCATTCGGAAACATCACGGCTGGAACCACAATGGCTGTCAGGACAGCGGGAGGCAGGAATCTCAAACCTTTCTCTATTCTGGGGGAAAGTTGGATCCGACCACTAAGCCCTATCAGTCCGTAACGGATCAAAAAGGTCACCAGTGCCATTCCAGCGATCATCAACCATTCATTCATGAACAGGTTTGTCTCCAATTGGGTGAGACTGTCAATCTTCAACGATCATGCCAACGATCACAGCAACAATAGCCGCCACAATCAGCCCCAGTTGGTGTGGTAACGAGTTAGCCAGCAGCGAGACGATCCCTGCGGTTAGAACGGTTGCGATCATGGGGCGAGTCGTCACATGCGGAATAATCATACCAATAAAGGTGGCTACCATCGAAAAATCAAGTCCCCAGGTGGCAGCATTGGGCACGAGTTGTCCAAGGGTGAGCCCGATCCAGGTGGAGAATTGCCAGTTAATATACATACATAAAGCGGCTCCTAAGTAATACCAATGTTTGTAAGGGCTAGCGTCGGGTTGCAGATAGCGGCGAATGGCCACAGCATAGGCTTCATCGGTGAGCCAAAATCCGATCATAAGCTTCCATACAGAGTTCAACGATCGAATACGGGGAAGTAAGCTCGCCGCATAGAGCATATGGCGCAGGTTGACAAAAAAGGTTGTCAAAATGATCAACTGTACCGTGCTACCAACTTCCAATAACTTAAGGGCAACAAATTGGGAAGATCCCGCAAACACAATAGCTGACATCCCCACAGTTGCAGGATACGTAAGCCCAAGATCCTGTGCCAGAGTGCCGAAAATGATCCCAAAGGGGATCGCTCCCACCACAAGAGGAATCATATCTCTCGCTCCAGTCAGAAACTCTTGTTGAAGGGATACGTTGGGTAAGTTAGGGGCTGATTCTGGTATGGATTCTGTAGGCATTGGACTGGATGGATGGTGTGGCATAACAAAACAGAAGACATGATCTCGATCGTTCGAGCACTAGAAACGTCCATACTTTAGCTCAAAGAAGATGCTGTAATTATGTGATCAACCTATTTGGGCTGAGCAACGGTGAAACCCTGACTGGAAGACTAGATGTTGGCGTGATTAGACTAAGACTCCGAATG
>CAZONZ010000107.1:0-10780 GCA_964581005.1 uncultured bacterium | reverse complement strand
AGCCAGTGAAGCAGGAATCTCACTCTGTACCGTAGGTCAGAGGGAGAGCGTCAATGTGTGCGGAAGTATGCGGCAACTTGGGGCGAAGAAGCGTCAGAAACTCCTAGCTCAGCAAAGCGGCTAGGAGTAGTTCATCCCGATCTATTCGTTTTGCCTACCAAGGAAACCAGACTCGCCATGACTGCCAACCCCGATCAGCAGGAACGAGCCGCAGAACTCAGACACCTTCTGAACCGTGCCAACTACGAGTACTATGTCTTAGATGCCCCCACCATGGAGGACAGTGTCTACGATCGCCTCTATCGGGAACTTCAAGATCTTGAACAGCACGATCCGAGCCTCATGGTTCCGGATAGTCCTACTCAACGGGTTGGAGCTAAGCCTGCTGAGCACTTTGAGTCTGTTGCCCACACGATTCCCCTCTATAGTCTAGAAAATGCCTTCAACTTCGATGAATTGCGGGAATGGCAGGATCGCTTATTGCGCGTCTTGGGCATGAATCAGGCTAGCTCTGATCTAGAGTATGTCTGCGAATTGAAGATCGATGGATCGGCATTAGCTCTCACTTACATCGATGGTCTCTTGATCCGAGGGGTTACCCGTGGTGATGGCCAAACCGGAGAAGAGATTACCCCCAATGTCCGCACGATCCGCTCGATCCCCCTCCGCCTGATCAGTGATAACCCTCCGCCTCAACTTGAAGTCCGAGGTGAAGCCTTTCTCACCCTGCCAGAATTTGCCCGGATCAACCAAGCTCGCGCTGCTGCCGGAGAATCTCTATTTGCCAATCCCCGCAACTGCACCGCTGGAACCCTCCGCCAGTTAGACAGTCAGGTTGTCGCCGATCGTAAACTCAGCTTCTACGCCTATACACTCTATCTACCCCAAGGATGGCCCGACGGATCGATCCCCACCACCCAATGGCAAGGACTTCAACTCTTAAGAAGCTTGGGCTTTGCTACGGATCCCCACTCTCAGCTCTACCCCACCCTTGATCAGGTTCAAACCTTCTATGATCGCTGGCAAGATCCAACCGAAGGTCGCCAACATCTCCCCTATGCCACAGATGGAGTTGTCGTTAAACTCAACAACTTTCGTCTCCAAGAAGAAGCTGGCTTCACCCAAAAATTTCCCCGTTGGGCCATCGCCCTCAAATATCCTGCTGAAGAACTCCCCACTCGGATCCGCTCGATCACAGCCAGTGTAGGTCGCACAGGTGCCGTCACCCCCGTAGCCGAACTCGAACCTGTTCAACTGGCCGGAACCACCGTCAGCCGAGCCTCTCTCCACAATGCCGATCGACTGCGCGAGCTTGATGTCCATTTAGGAGATACCGCTATTGTCCGCAAAGCTGGCGAGATCATTCCAGAAATCGTAGCGATCCTGCCCGAACTGCGGCCCACCGACGCTCAACCCTACACCCTTCCTAGCCACTGTCCAGAATGCAATACTGAGTTGATCCGGATCGAGACCGAAGCAGTCACCCGATGCCCGAATCTCGAATGTCCTGCACGAGTTCGAGGCCAACTGCAACACTGGGCCAGCCGTGACGCCTTGGATATCGAAGGCTTAGGCGAAATGCTCGTCCGTCAACTTGTCCACCATCTCCAGATCCACTCCGTCGCCGATCTCTACACCCTCAGTGCCGATCAACTGATTACATTGGAACGCATGGGCAAACGCTCCAGCCAAAAACTGATCGACGCCATCGATCGCTCCCGCCAAAAACCCTGGGATCGCGTCCTCTATGGCCTAGGGATCCCCCATGTCGGATCGGTCACAGCTCAAGTCCTCGCCACCCACTTTCCAAACGCCGATCGTCTAGGCCAAGCCACCGCTGCCGATATTGCCCAGATCTACGGCCTGGGGATGGAAGTTGGCGAAGCGATCACCACCTGGTTTGCTGAACCCCGACATCAGCACTTGATCGAATCTCTGGCAACCGCAGGCTTACACCTCGAACAATCCACCCAAGGTTCAAATCAGCCTCAATCGACAACTCTGACAGGCAAGAAATTTGTGATCACAGGAACCCTCCCAACCCTCTCTCGCCCAGAAGCCAAACAATGGATCGAATCACGCGGGGGCAAAGTAACTTCCAGTGTCAGCCGCAAAACCGATTACGTTGTGGTCGGATCCGAGGCAGGATCCAAACTCGATCAAGCCCAACAATTAGGGATCCCATTACTTTCCGAAGCTGACTTGCTTGGCCTTGATTCTGGATCAGGCAGATCGGAGTGATCGGAAAACACTAGCTCGAACACTGCAGAAGATCTATCCCTCATCCAGGCTGTCCCTAAGATCATGATCCATGCACGGAATGAATGAACTTACATTGCTTCAAAACGTGATCAGGAGTTAGTCAAACTTAACAACCCGATCTTGACGCTGGGCTCACAACGTTGATCGTGATCACTCCACCGTTCTCAATATCCCAGTGGGCAAAGAGACCTGATGGATCACCGTTGGGCTCTGAGCTTACCGATTCAGATCGTCCAACCCTGTTAGAGCGGGTATCGATCACTTTGCAGCAGTGCAGAGGGTGATCGTGTCCTTTACCAATGTAGATATCAACCCAACCCTCTCGTGCTTGCCAGTCCATGGGGAGCAGATTCAATAGGTGTAGATAGGGAGGATCCGGGTGATTAAGTATCTGAAAGCCGCCAACACTGCTCCAACCGATCCACCAGTTCGGCGCGAGAGGCCCTAAACTGCTGCACCACACTCCAGAGCTGAATGGCTGCGTTCCCATGAGTGATCTCCACGTGTAACTGACCATTGGATGGACATTGGGCCGAGATCGAGAGCTCCTCCAACCGTCGGCACACCTGTCGCCGTTGCCAGTACGGGATCTCCACCGGGTGATAGGCTGCTGCTATAAGAGTGGGTGCATCCATACAGACCTCTTGGCTAAAGTGATACGATTTCATGCGGATGTCTCACGATTTTCCTGATCAAGTGATCGATCGCTCACCCGATCCTTTGGTCTTGAACGCCCTAGGGATAGATGGCGTGGCTGGGTTGCCAACCGCTGTAATACCAGGATGGACTTAGCCTATCAGGATGCCCAGCTAATTGCAAGAGATTCTCAAGCTGACTTTATAAACATACTGATCCTGAGGATCCCAACTCAGCCGTATGGCAAGACAGGATCCGAAGCTATCAGGCAAAATCGATCGGATTGGGTCGGATTGGGTTGGTCATTCCTGGAAAACGGGATCAGACGATACCATTCAACAGTCAAGATCGTTGCATCCCTTGTTGACAGAAGATTGCTTTCGTCTTGCCCTGGCCTCAACAAGATTAAGAAAGAGTTGCAACAAGTTGAGAAAGAGTCAGGAGCTGGAACTGACCGTGCCAAGCCATCCCATGCTGCACCCAAGTTGCACCAACCCCCATGACAGATCCTGACTAACATCAGGCATAGTGGCGCAAAAAAACAGAGGGGATCCCACCCCTCCGTGTTAATGAGTCAAATGCTGGGTTCTAGGATCCCACTCTAGATGCTGGGTTCAAAAACTTTAACGGTGACGATCTCGCCATCTTGAATTTCCCAGTGAGCGAAGGTTCCAGCAACATCGCCATTGTCATCGAAATTCACCGATCCAGAGGCCCCAACGTAGTCAATATCTTCACCTTGGGAGAGGAGATCTTTGGCTTTGGCCCACTCACCCGGCAGAACCTCAGTTCCAGGGGGATTGGCCACTTCGCGCATAGCATCTCGGATCGCTTCCCCCTCGGTGCTGCCTGCTTTTTCAATCGCTAGAGCCAGGATCATTGTGGCATCATAGGCTGTATCAATGAAGGGCTTGGGTGGGACTTCTCCGTACTCGCTTTCGTAGGCGGTAATAAAGCTTTGGTAAGCCTCGGTATCATCCAAAGCCTGGGGTGCAGTCCCAAACGATCCATTCAAAAACTCAGCCCCGATCTGTTCAATGATCTCAGGCGCTTTCATCCCATCGGTGAACACAAACGAGCTGAAAAAGCCTTCTTCTAGTGCTTGCTTCAGGATCGTCACCCCATTTTCTGGATAGCCGATCAAGAGGAGGGCTTCTGCGCCACCCTGAGAGAGTTGATCCAATTCACCACGATAGGACGCTTTGCCGGGTTCATAGGGCACTGATCCGGTGATCGATCCACCTTTTTCGCTGAAGGCTGCCGTGAAGCTCTCGTCCAATCCCTTTCCGTAGTCATTGTTGACGTACATGATCGCCAGCTGGGTCAGCCCCTTCTCTTGAACCACCTCAGCTAAAGCGATCCCTTGAAAGGCATCCGAAGGTACGGATCGGAACAGAAAATCGTTGTCCTCCAGGGTGGTGATCGCTGGAGAGGTGGAGGCATTAGAAATTTGGGGAATGCTGTTGGTACTGGTCACACTCTCCGAGACCGGGATCGTGTTGCCGCTGGAGAGAGCTCCCATGATCGCGGCCACATTATCCACCGAAACCAGTTTGTTGGCAGATTCGATGCTGGGTTGAGGAGCGGTTTGAGTATCCCCGATCACAACGTCGATCGGACTATCCATAACACCGCCAGCTGCATTGATCTGATCCACAGCCAGATTGATCCCATTCAGCGTAGTTTCCCCAAACGCCTGCAGATCTCCGGTCATGGGTAAGAGGGCTCCCAGCTTGACCGATTCTTGAGCCAGGGTGGGGATCGCTGCCGTCAAAGCTGCTGCTAGGAGGATCCCAGCTGTTTTCAGTCCGTACCGGGAACGCCGTTGAGACGGATTCGGGTGATTCGAGATCGGTTGTGCCATACATGCCTCCGTTCAGTCATTGGTAATGACGAGCAGAGACGTACAGGCAGGAGTCCTCGTTCCCAAGCTTGCCGTGTCTCGAAGCAGCGCCGATAATAACGAAGGACCAGGAGATTAGGATCCCATCGTGATCGTCATTGAATCAGTTTCAAAACAGTTTTCTGGGTTTTATGCGGTGAATCAGTGTTCGTTCCAGATCGATCAGGGCGAGATCACAGGTCTCATTGGTCCCAATGGAGCGGGCAAAACCACCTTGTTCAATATCATTGCCGGATTTTTACGACCCAGCAGTGGCCAGATCTGGTTGGATGGCCAAGAGGTGACCGGATTTCCGCCGCATCGCCTGTTTCATCTGGGCTTGATCCGCACCTTCCAGATCCCGCGTGAGTTTAGCCGCATGACTGTGTTAGAAAACTTAATGTTGGTACCTCCAGCTCAGTTGGGTGAGAATCTCGCCATTGCCTGGTTTCGCTGGCGGCGTGTGCAAAGTCAGGAGCGCGAGGTCCGGATCAAAGCCGAAGCGATCTTAGAGCAACTGAAGCTCAGCCATCTTCGTGATGAACTCGCAGGCAATCTTTCCGGTGGTCAGAAAAAACTACTGGAACTCGGTCGGACGATGATGACCGATGCCAAAATGATCCTTCTAGACGAACCAGGTGCAGGGGTGAACCGAACTTTGTTAGCCGAACTGGCCGATCTGATCCGCTATCTCAATCAGGAGCGCGGTTGTACCTTTTGCATCATCGATCATGATCTCGATCTTGTTGCTCAACTCTGTCATCACATTGTCGTAATGGCTCAAGGACAAGTGCTGGCTCAGGGTAAGATGGATCAGATCCGGCAGAATCCCACCGTTCAAGAAGCTTATCTAGGAAATATGGCTGTTCCGACTAATGTGTCTTAAGGCATCAGAACTGTGCTGATCTTGAATCATGAAGATGATCAGCTGTTTCTAAGAGCTAAGACAATCTCCTTAGTTCTTCACGTCTTGATCCTCGATATTCAGTTCAGGAAAACAAGGTAACTCGACACAGAATTGAGTTTGATTGGCTTGGCTTTCAACCCAGATCTGGCCCTGCATTTGTTCAACTAAGCGCTTGACCAGAGCTAACCCTAAACCCGTTCCTCCTTGTTTCCACTGATCTCCCCCTGGAATCCGGTAAAACTTGTCGAAGATCCGGGCTAGCTGAGTGGGGGTAATCTCAACCCCGGTGTTGGTGATGGTTAAGCGGATCCGGTTCGGCTGTTTGGAAACCAAAATGTCGTTGGTTGCATGGGAATCCCTCGATCCAGATGGAGCAGCCGATCCAGGCTCAACGCTTGATCCAACAATAATTTCTGGCTCTGGTAACGGGTAAGATCCTGAGTGGGTTCCGCTGGCCACAACCGTAATTCGGATCTCCGCTTCCGGTGGAGAATACTTGCAGGCATTGTTGATCAACTCTGACAGGATCCGCCCTAGTCCAGCTTGATCCGAATAGAGCGGAGGCAAATCTGGATAGATGCGGAGAGAGAGACGTTGCTGACGTTGACGGATCCGCGATTCAAACGGCTCCAGGATCTTAGGCAACCACTCCGCCAACTCAATCGGCTCAAAATCTAGAACCTGGGATCCCGCTTCCAACCGCTGCAGATCTAACAAATCATTGATCAGATCCGTTTCTCGTAAGCATTCATCTTGGAGAATATTCAAATAACGAGTTGCCTTGGTAAACCAGGTGGCTTCAGGATCATCTCCCGGCAGCATCATTTTCAACATATGGATCGCCATCCGCATGTTCGACATCGGCGTCCGTAATTCGTGAGATACCGTACTGAGAAAATCATCTTTGAGGAAGTTAAGTTGCTGAAGCTCCTGCATTTTGCGCTGCAACTCCAGCTCAGATTGCTTTCGTTGAGTGATGTCAACCGCTGTCCCCAACACCGCAGGCTCGCCTTTGAACCGGATCCAGCCCGTTGTACAGTCGATCCATTTTTCAACTCCTGTACGAGTCCGGATCTTGAATTCATGTTGATAGGTTTCCAGAGGATGATGGAATTGCAGCTTGACTCGATGCCGCGCGATCGCCTGAAAATCTGGATGGATCAACTCCCAGATCGGCATGTGTAGGAGCTCCCCCTTGCTGTAACCCGTGATCTGAGTCAAGGCTGAGTTCACATCAAGAAACTGATCTTGAAAAATAAAGATCGCTGAAGTGGTTGTTTCGGCCAAAGTTCGGAATTTGGCTTCACTTTCTCGCAAGGCATGTTCCGCTTGCTTACGCTCCGTGATATCCACACTGATCCCGATGGTGCCCAAAATATCGCCACCTTGATCCCGCATGGGCGAATGTTCCACAACCACTGTGACGGTTAATCCATCGGCTTGGATCACATCCAGTTCTCCCGACCATTTTTCACCCCGACTCAGAGCCTGCATCACCCCATGAGCCTGCTGCCGCGAAAAGGGGATCACTTCTGTAATCAGTTCACCCAACGCAACGTCTTCACAAACACCAAATAGATCCTGGGCATAGGCATTCCAATAGATCACTTGTCCGTTCACGTCCGTAGCCATCACCGCATTTCCGACCCGATCCAGAAGCTGGGTTTGGAGCTTCAAGGCTCCCAGCTGTTTGTTCAACTGAGTGGTGCGGATCCGGACTTTGCGCTCCAGTTCATCATTGAGCGTTTGAACTTGCTGGTAGAGCTGGGATTGCTGGATGGCGATCTCAACTTGCGTAGCCAATTTCTCTAGAAGTGCTAGCTCATCGGTTTGCCATTGGCGGGTTTCTGAACATTGGTGAGCCACCAGGATCCCCCACAACCGTCCACTAGGGAACAGGGGAACCACCAGGTTTGATTTAACGTTCAATTGGTGTAGAAATGCACGCAGAGGTTGACTAAGGAGGCTAGAATCATGATCCAAACGCTCGATCGCCCGCCCCTGACCTCGCTGATAGATGGCATGCAAATTACCAAACCACTCCTGTTTGATCACTTGACCCAAGGCTCTGGGGAATGGCTCCTGCACGGCTTCGGCAATCACCCAGCCATCACCATTGGGCTGAAATTGATAGACGAGCACCCGATCATTCTGTAAAAGTTTGCGGATCTCAGCTGCTGTTGTCTGTAAAATCTCGTCCAGATCGAGGGAGCGACGAATTCGTAAGGCGATCGAGCCAAATAGTTGCTCTCGCTCAGCTTGACGTTGCTTTTCCGCTGCTGCTCGTTTCCGCTCCGTGACATCTCGAACAACAGCCAGCACTTGATCAGAACCACAGATCGCTAGACGGGCTTCAAACTCTCGTGCCCCTTGGGGGAGGGGGAGTTGATAATCAAACCACTGCAGTTGCTGAGTATCCAAAGTCGCCTTGATCGCCTGTCGAGTTTGATGGGCAACTTCGATCGGGAGAATCTCCTCTAGCCTTTTGCCAACGACTTGATCAGGAGGAGCCAGAAACCCACGGCTATCCCCTTTGAAATCCAGGAATTGTCCTTCCCGATTCAAGCGAAATAACTGATCCGGTGAGGCATTAAAGATCGCCTGGTTTTGAGCCTGACTCTGACGTAGAGCTTCTTCCGTTTGCTTGTGGCGAGTCACATCTCGAAAGGTTAGGACCACACCCCGGATCTCTCCACTGGGATCATGGATCGGTGCAGCACTCGCGGAAATAAAGCGTTCCGATCCATCTCTAGCGATTAACACCGTGTAGTTCGGCAAACCAACACTATGACCTTGCTGGATCGCCTGATTGACCGGATCGGGAACCGCTTGACGGGTCTGGACATGAACCAGGGATAAAACAGCAGTTGCAGGCTGACCTAGAGCTTCGGCTTGGGACCAACCTGTGAGGGTTTCCGCTGCTGCATTGATCAACAAAATGTGCCCTTCCAGATCAGTGGTGATCACCCCGTCGCCGATACTGCGCAGGGTGATCGCTAGACGTTCTTTTTCCTCGGCTAAAGCAGCTTCGGCCCGTTGGCGTTCAGCCAATTGGTGTTGAGCATCTGTATCTAACTGAACATGGGCTAATGTGATCGAGGCAATCTGGCCAAAGCGTTCCAACAATTCTAATTCTTCCTGGGTAAATGTCCGATCAGCTAGCGTATCCCCCAACCCCAAAACCCCTAGGATCCGATCCCCGACTTTCAACGGAATGGCTACTGCTGCCGGATCAAACAACTTCGATTCAAACGTAAGATCTCCGGAGGATAATTGCTGATTGGAAAGGGCAGGATCGTTCCGGGAGTTTAGCCAGGAGTAATTCCAAAGGATCTGCCCCGTCTGCCAAACGCTGCCAATTAACCCCTCGCCATACCGAATCCGCAGACCAACCTGCTGAGTGAACTCACCCACACCCACTTTAAGCTCCAAAACCTGCTGATCCGGTTCAACTAAAAACAGAAATCCTTTCGGAGCATCCAATAATTCAGTCAGCCGATTGACGATCGTTTGCAAGAGTTGGGACGGTTCCAGCCGCTCGATCAAAGCCAGACTGGTTTCGTGCAGAGCGGCAAGGTAAGCATTTTGGAGCCGTAGGCGGACTTCAGCTAGCTTCCGCTCCGTAATATCACGGGAACACAATACCAAAGCACAGATCGTGGGCTCTACTTGCAACCGACTGATCACGGATTCAAGATGGATCCAGGTGCCCGATGCGGTTAAAAAGCGATATTCAACCACCGTTGAGGGATAGTTGGACTGGGCCAGTTGATCAAGAACACGCTGCAGACAAGCCCGATCCCCAAGATGGACATAGTCTAAGACAGGTTGACCGATCCGTTCCCAGAGAGAGTAACCCAGCACTTGGCGAGCAGAGGGATTTTCGTAGCGGATCGTACCATCAGGCCGCAGTAAGGTGACAACATCAACGGTCTCCTGGAGCAGTGTGCGTAACTGTTCTTCTGTTTGGCGCGGGATCTCACAGGTGTTTGAAGAACCCGAAGTGGACAGTTCCCAGCCAGGTGTTTGTTTGGGGGGGGTAAGTGGAGTAATGGTGAGACACAGGCCAAGTAGGGCAGCCGGGATAGAAGGTTCTTGAGGATCGCTAGCCCTTCGAGAGCGTTCAGGGTTACTCAAGGATCCTTGCTTCTCTAGGTTGGCCGGATCTTGAGGGGCTTGAGTTGTTTGAGAACCTTCTAGATCTTCAGCCTCTAGGGGAGTAACTTTACCTTCCGGATCCTGAGGATGGTTGGAGTCTACTGGATCTTCACAACCCTCTTCTGTTCGTTCCTCAGACAGGATCGGGGCATAGTCAATGCGGTAGCGCTGGCTAGAGAGGAATGAGTGGAAATCTGGAGTGAGTTGATCACTATTCCCTGCATCACGATCTCGATCAGAGCCTGGGAGCTGGATCTGGCGTTCAACTGACCAGGGGGTAGCTTGGCGATCAGAGTTCCAATCCTGTGCCTGGATCAAGCCCAGCTGCTGCAAAGGATGATCAGGTTGATTGAGCGCTTCCCCTACCTGAAGCTGGATTCCACCCACCTGCTGGATCCAGACTTGAGCCACTTGACTAAAGGCTTCGACCCGACCGTTGTGATCAACCAAGATCATGATTTGAGTTGACCGGGTCAGGACAGCTCGCAGGTAAGCTTTAACTTGATATGCCTCTGTATTCATACCCCAAGAATAATGCGATCCTTGGGAAGATGACTGTTGATTTTGCTGGAAGTTACCAAGATTGGGGGTTGGCTCAGCGACCCAGCCTGAGCTCTGAGGCTGCTGGTCTCGATCACGATGCTCGATCACTGTGGACGAAGAGGCCGGTGTGCTGCACATGATCGACCTCCTGACATCGGCAAATCCAACAGCGTTCAGGACTACTTTATCAATCCTGGTCATATTCCGAAAGTTGTTCCGACCCCTTTTCGTTAAAACTGTAAAGAAATATTGCAACCTTGCTGTCATGCTGTCATGCTGGCAAGCAAGAGGTTAAGCTTACTCTATCAAGATTCGTCGCAGTGCTCCAACCATAGCTGATAGGCTTGGTTGGGGGTGAAGCGGCGAGCGACCGGAGGGAGCAATATAGTACA
>CAZONZ010000106.1:5146-10799 GCA_964581005.1 uncultured bacterium | reverse complement strand
CCTCGGACTTGCTAAGATCCCACCTGACCATTTCAAGCCTGCAAGTCTGAATAAATCTGCAAATCTGCAATTGGCTTGACATAAATTCTTAAGCTGCTTACAATGGAAGGCCCATCGCAGTGCGACCTTCCAGAGAGACGCATGACTCAACTAATACAATCCGCTCCCGCTCAGACGTTTCCAGATCTAGTCGAAATTCAGCGGGAGAGTTTCTTATGGTTCCTGAGCGAAGGCTTTGAAGAAGAATTACTCAGTTTTTCTCCCATTATTGACTATACCGGAAAACTGGAGCTCCATTTCCTGCCTGACTTCCGGCTGGGGGAAACGTCCAAGGGCTACAAGATCCATCAACCTCGCTACGATCCGGAAGAAGCCAAGCGGCGGGATGCCACCTATCAAGCCCAGATCCGAGTCCCCACTCGCCTGATCAACAAGGAGACAGGTGAGATCAAAGATATGAATGTGTTTATCGGTGAATTGCCTCTGATGACCGATCGCGGCACGTTCATTATCAATGGAGCGGAGCGGGTGATCGTCAACCAGATCGTGCGTAGCCCAGGCGTGTACTACAAATCGGATCTGGATAAAAATGGTCGGCGGACCTACAGCGCTAGTCTGATCCCCAACCGGGGTGCTTGGCTAAAGTTTGAGACTGACAAAAACAATCTGACCTGGGTCCGGATCGACAAAACCCGGAAACTGTCAGCGGCAGTATTGCTGAAAGCTTTGGGTTTGAGTGATTCTGAGATCCTGGATGGACTACGGCACCCCGAATATTTCCAGCGCACCTTGGAGAAAGAAGGCCAATTCACCGAAGAAGAAGCCTTGATGGAGCTGTATCGGAAACTGCGACCGGGTGAGCCGCCTACTGTCACTGGGGGGCAACAGTTGCTAGAGTCCCGCTTCTTCGATCCCAAACGCTACGATCTGGGCCGGGTGGGGCGCTACAAACTCAACCGCAAACTCAATCTCAATATCCCCGACAATATTCGAGTTCTGACCCACACCGATATCCTGGCTGTGATCGATTATCTAATCAACTTGGAGTTTGATATTGGTCAGATCGATGATATTGATCACCTCGGCAATCGGCGGGTTCGATCGGTGGGAGAGTTGCTACAAAACCAGGTGCGGGTTGGACTGAATCGACTGGAGCGGATCATTCGGGAACGGATGACGGTTTCAGAGTCCGAGAATTTGACCCCAGCCTCACTGGTGAATCCCAAGCCCCTGGTTGCTGCGATCAAGGAGTTTTTTGGATCTAGCCAGTTGTCCCAGTTCATGGATCAGACCAACCCGATCGCAGAGCTAACTCACAAACGACGGCTGTCAGCCCTGGGACCGGGAGGGTTGAGTCGAGAGCGGGCAGGTTTTGCGGTGCGGGATATTCACCCCAGCCACTATGGTCGGATCTGTCCGATCGAAACACCAGAAGGTCCGAACGCAGGTCTGATCGGATCGTTGGCCACCCATGCGCGAGTGAATCAATACGGTTTTATTGAGAGCCCTTACTATCGGGTGGAAAACGGTCAGGTTCGCAAGGATCTGGGCATGGTCTACATGACTGCCGATGAAGAAGACGAATATCGGGTTGCCCCTGGAGATGTGCCGCTGGATGAAAACGGGTTCATTATTAGTGACTCGATCCCGGTTCGGTATCGTCAGGAATTTGGAACTGCAACCCCAACCGAAGTCCACTTTGTGCAGGTCTCGCCGGTGCAGGTGATCTCGGTGGCTACCTCATTGATCCCGTTTTTAGAACACGATGACGCAAACCGAGCCCTGATGGGTGCCAACATGCAGCGTCAGGCGGTGCCATTGTTGAAGCCCGATCGGCCTTATGTGGGAACTGGGCTGGAGGCGCAGGCGGCGCGTGACTCCGGGATGGTAGTTGTGTCACGAACAAACGGTGTGGTGACTTACGTTGCAGCTGACGTGATCGTGGTCAAGCCGGACTCAGGACCCAATGAGATCGTTTACCCGTTGCAGAAATACCAACGATCGAATCAAGACACCTGCATGAATCAACGTCCATTGGTTACGGCTGGGGATCGAATCGTTGCGGGTCAAGTGTTGGGGGATGGACCTGCAACCCATGGAGGTGAGTTGGCGCTAGGTCAAAATGTGTTGGTCGCTTACATGCCCTGGGAAGGCTACAACTACGAAGACGCGATCTTGATCAGTGAGCGCCTCGTTTACGATGACGTGTTCACCTCAGTTCACATTGAGAAGCACGAGATCGAAGCCCGCCAAACCAAACTGGGTCCAGAAGAGATCACGCGTGAGATCCCGAACGTGGGTGAAGATGCCCTTCGCAATTTAGATGAAAACGGGATTGTCCGTGTTGGAGCTTGGGTTGAAGCCGGTGACATTCTGGTTGGCAAGGTGACTCCAAAAGGGGAATCCGATCAGCCTCCGGAAGAGCGGTTGTTGCGGGCGATCTTTGGGGAGAAGGCGCGGGATGTGCGGGATAACTCGCTGCGGGTGCCGAATGGTGAGCGGGGCCGTGTGGTGGATGTCCGGGTCTTCACTCGTGAGCAAGGGGATGAATTACCCCCTGGTGCCAACATGGTCGTTCGGGTTTATGTCGCCCTCAAGCGCAAGATCCAGGTTGGGGACAAGATCGCAGGACGGCATGGCAACAAAGGGATCATTTCCCGGATCCTGTCTTCCGAAGATATGCCCTATCTGCCTGATGGAACTCCCGTCGATATTGTGCTGAATCCGTTGGGGGTGCCCTCGCGGATGAATGTCGGCCAGGTGTTTGAGTGTTTGCTGGGTTGGGCTGCCGATAATTTGGGAGTTCGCTTCAAGCTGATGCCGTTTGATGAAATGCATGGACAAGAAGCCTCTCGCTTGACGGTTGAGCACAAACTGAAGCAAGCCCGCGAATTGCAAGGAAAACCCTGGGTCTATAACGACGCTGGCAAGTACAAGGGCAAATTGCCTGTGTTTGATGGTCGGACGGGAGAACTCTTCGATCAGCCTGTGACTGTTGGACGGGCCTATATGCTGAAGCTGGTTCACCTGGTGGATGACAAGATCCATGCGCGATCGACTGGGCCTTACTCGTTGGTGACGCAGCAGCCTTTGGGTGGCAAAGCACAGCAAGGGGGTCAGCGGTTTGGCGAGATGGAAGTGTGGGCGTTGGAGTCCTTTGGGGCGGCTTACACGTTGCAGGAATTGCTGACCGTGAAGTCAGATGACATGGTGGGGCGGAATGAAGCGCTCAACGCGATCGTCAAGGGTCGTCCGATCCCGCGTCCCGGTACGCCTGAATCCTTTAAGGTTCTGGTGCGAGAGCTGCAATCGTTGGGTCTGGATGTGTCAGTCCACAAGGTTGAGGTGGATGCCGATGGTCAAACCCGTGATGTCGAAGCGGATCTGATGGCTGAAGTTTCAAGCCGCCATACACCCTCCCGTCCTACGTATGAATCGGTGACCCGCGAGGATCTCTCGCCAACACCTGTCGCTAGTCAGGGTAGTTACGGGGCTCAGCAGACCGATTCTGAAGAAGACGAGGAGTTTTAAGGCCAAGACAGGGTGGATCCCTAGGCTGGGATCGTTGGGATTGTTAGGGATCCACCGATTTTAGATTTACTATCATCACACTCTGTACCAGAGAGGAGGACAGGAATGGCCAGACTTGAGCAACGGTTTGACTATGTCAAGATCGGCTTGGCTTCTCCAGAGCGGGTCATGCAGTGGGGACAGCGATCCTTGCCGAATGGGACGCTGGTTGGAGAGGTGACCAAACCCGAAACGATCAATTACCGAACTCTCAAGCCCGAAATGGATGGCTTGTTCTGCGAACGGATCTTTGGACCGGCGAAAGACTGGGAGTGTCATTGCGGTAAGTACAAGCGGGTGCGCCATCGCGGGATCGTCTGCGAACGCTGTGGGGTTGAGGTGACCGAATCACGGGTGCGGCGGCATCGGATGGGCTTCATCAATTTGGCCGCTCCAGTCACACATGTGTGGTACTTGAAAGGGATCCCCAGCCATATTGCCACATTGCTGGATATGCCGTTGCGGGATGTGGAGCAGGTGGTCTACTTCAACGCTTATGTGGTGATCGATCCCGGCAATGCCCAGAATCTCAGCTACAAGCAGCTGCTGACGGAGGATCAATTCCTCGAAATTGAAGATCAAATGTATGAAGAGGATTCTGAACTGCAGCTGCCGCCGGACTGGGCCATGATTGGAGCCGAGGCGGTTGAACGCTTGTTGCTCGATATTGAACTGGAAAGCGAGGCCGAACGACTACGGGAAGAGATCAACACCTCCAAAGGCCAGAAGCGGGCTCGTTTGATCAAGCGGCTGCGGGTGATCGACAACTTTATTGCAACTGGGGCACGACCAGAGTGGATGGTATTGCAAGTGATCCCAGTTATCCCTCCAGATCTACGCCCAATGGTGCAGCTGGATGGGGGACGCTTTGCCACCTCCGACCTGAATGATCTGTACCGTCGGGTGATCAACCGCAATAATCGTCTGGCTCGCCTCCAGGAGATCCTGGCTCCAGAGATCATTGTCCGGAATGAGAAGCGGATGTTGCAGGAAGCGGTGGATGCTCTCGTCGATAACGGTCGGCGGGGACGCACAGTGGTTGGCGCGAATAACCGCCCCTTGAAATCGCTCTCCGACATTATTGAAGGGAAACAGGGCCGCTTCCGTCAGAACTTGCTCGGTAAACGGGTGGATTACTCAGGCCGATCGGTGATCGTGGTTGGTCCCAGCCTGCGGATGCATCAGTGCGGGTTGCCGAAAGAGATGGCGATCGAACTGTTCCAGCCCTTTGTGATCCATAAACTGATCAAGCGCGGCATTGTCAACAACATCAAAGCAGCGAAGAAACTGATCCAACAAAATGATCCCTCCATTTGGGATGTGCTGGAGGAAGTGATCGATGGTCACCCCGTGCTGCTGAACCGAGCTCCAACCTTGCACCGCTTAGGGATCCAGGCTTTTGAGCCCATGTTGGTGGAAGGGCGAGCCATCCAGTTGCACCCCTTGGTGTGTCCAGCCTTTAACGCTGACTTTGACGGGGATCAGATGGCAGTTCACGTGCCGCTTTCCTTAGAGGCTCAGGCTGAAGCACGTCTGTTGATGTTGGCCTCGAATAATCTGCTCTCGCCTGCAACGGGGAAACCGATCGTTACCCCTAGCCAAGACATGGTGTTGGGTTGCTACTACCTGACTGCCGAAGATCCCAATCGTCAAAAGGGACGGGGTAAGTATTTCGGCAATATGGAAGACGTGATCGTGGCCTATAACCAGGGGCTCGTTGATCTGCACGCCTACATCTGGGTGCGCTACGACGGTGATGTCTCTCTGGGCAAAACCAAAGAGGAACAGATGGACATGATCGAAGAGCCTGGTGGATTTGTGACTCGGATCTACAACTACCGCCGTGTCCGCGAAGACAAAGATGGCAATCTGATCGCACAGTATGTCTTCACCACACCAGGACGGATCATTATCAACCAAGTCATTCAATCTTCGCTCGCAGTTTAGGCTAGGACGGCTTCGGGCTGGAGCGATCCTGACAGGGTGAGCCTGTAAATGATGATCTTTGATGATCCTGAATCGTGATCGTACATCGGGAGTTTGAATTGGGATCCTTCAGCCTTCTTGTGTTCCCTTTCTCAGT
>CAZONZ010000106.1:0-5046 GCA_964581005.1 uncultured bacterium | reverse complement strand
ATCTCGTTTGAATCTCGCTTGAATCTCGCTTGAATCTTAGTTGAATTTTGATTGCCACTCATCTGATCTGGAGGCCAGTATGAACGAGTCTTTAGAAAACCAAACTCCACAACGTCCCCCCTTCTACAATTTCAAGATTGACAAGAAGGGCCTCCGGAACCTGATCGCTTGGGCCTTCTCCAACTACGGCACAGCCCGCACAGCTCAGATGGCGGATGAACTCAAAGCCCTAGGTTTCAAATACGCCACTCAGGCTGCGGTCTCGATCAGTGTTGAAGATCTGAAAGTTCCACCCAAAAAGCGGGAACTCCTGGCTCAAGCCGAAGCCGAGATCGAGGCGGCTCAGGAGCGCTTTGCTCGTGGCGAGATCACCGAGGTTGAGCGTTATCAAAAAGTGATCGATACCTGGAACCAAACCAACGACGCGATCAAAAACGAAATGCTCAGCAACTTTGAGCAAAATGATCCGTTAAACTCGGTCTTCATGATGGCCAACTCTGGAGCTCGTGGAAACGTTTCTCAGGTGCGGCAGCTGGTCGGAATGCGGGGACTGATGGCCAATCCGCAGGGTGAGATCATTGACTTGCCGATCAAGACTAACTTCCGCGAAGGCTTGACCGTGACCGAGTACATCATTTCCTCGTATGGTGCTCGTAAAGGGTTGGTGGATACCGCACTTCGCACCGCAGACTCTGGCTATCTGACCCGTCGCCTCGTAGACGTATCTCAGGATGTGATCGTGCGGGAGCAAGATTGTGGGACCCAGCGTGGGGTCTTGCTGATCTCGTTAATGGATGGAGATAAAGTGATCGTGCCCTTGAGTGATCGCTTGGTGGGGCGGTTACTCGCTGAAGAGGTGGTTCATCCAGAAACAGGTGAGGTGATCGGCCACCGCAATCAGGAAGTGGATCAAGATCTAAGTGATCAAATCATTAAATCAGGCTTGAAACAGGTGATGGTTCGCTCACCTCTGACCTGTGAAGCCAACCGATCGGTTTGCCGTTTCTGCTATGGCTGGAGTTTGGCCCACTCACGGCTGGTGGATCTGGGTGAAGCAGTCGGGATCATTGCCGCTCAGTCGATCGGTGAGCCTGGAACTCAGTTAACGATGCGGACCTTCCACACAGGGGGTGTGTTTACGGGGGAGGTTGCTCAGCAGTTGAGAGCCCCGTTTGCAGGTACGATCCGGTTCCCAGCCCAATTCCGCACCCGCCCATTCCGCACGCGCCACGCTGACGACGCCCTCCAGCTGGAAGCCAACCAAGAGATCACGTTGGAAAGCGAAGAGCGGAAAGAGACCTTCTCCCTAACCCAAGGATCAACACTGCGGGTGGTGCGGGATGGCAGCAAAGTCATCAAAGATCAACTGATTGCCGAAGTTGCTCTGGCTAAAGCGCCTCGGAAGTCAACGGAAAAAGCTCAGAAAGAAGTGATCTCCGATCTTGCCGGAGAAATTCGGTTTACGGATCTGCCGATCGAAGAGAAAACGGATCGACAAGGCAACACGACCTTCATTGCTCAGCGTCAGGGTGTACTCTGGGTCTTGTCCGGTCAGGTGTACAACCTGCTACCTGGAGCAACTCCAACCGTTAAAAATGGGGATTCGATCGAGACCGGGTCTGTGATCGCGGAAACCTCACTGTTAACCGAAAACGGTGGGATCGTCCGTCTGCCAGAGCGACAAGATACCAAGTCCGGTCGAGAAGTTGAGATCATCAATGCCTCAGTGGTTTTGGATCAGGCGATCGTGCGGGTTGAATCTCACCAAGGTCGAGAGCAGTTCTTACTGGATACGGCTGGAGGCCAAACCTTTATTCTGAAGGCAACTCCAGGGACGAAGGTTGGCAACGATGAAGTGGTAGCGGAGCTGATCGAGAGTGACTTTCGGACCCAAACGGGAGGACTCGTCAAGTTTGCAGGGGTCGAAGTGGCCCGTCGCGGCAAGGCGAAACAAGGATTTGAAGTGACCCAAGGGGGTACGCTGCTCTGGATCCCGGAAGAGACCCACGAAGTCAACAAAGATATCTCCCTCTTGAATGTTGAAGATGGCCAATTTGTCGAGGCTGGAACGGAAGTCGTCAAAGATATCTTCGGCCAAAACACAGGTGTGGTAGAAGTGATCCAGAAAAACGATATTCTCCGTGAGATCATTATCAAACCGGGTAGCCTCCACCTGATCGAAGATCCAAAAGATATGGAGGTCAAAACGGGAACTCTGATCACGCCTGGGGAGGAAGTTCTGAGCTCGATCGTGCCCGACAAGCTAGTTTACCTGGAGCATGTAGAGACCCCCGAAGGTCCAGCCCTATTGCTGCGTCCGGTTCAAGAGTTTCACATCCCGGATGAGCCCTCAGTTCCCAGCCAGGAATCGCCTAGCGAGAATGGTCACACGATCCGTCTGCGGGCTGTTCAACGGGTACCCTTCAAAGATGGTGAACGAGTTCGATCGGTGGGTGGAGTCGAGTTGCTGAAGACGCAATTGGTTCTAGAGATCGATACCGAAGCACCCCAACTGAAAGCGGACATCGAGTTAGCAGAAGATCCTCAAGATCCGGATACCAAGCGTCTGCAACTGGTGATCTTGGAAACCTTGCTGGTCCGCCGCGATGTGGATGCTGACATCACCCAAGGCAGTACCCAAACCCGCTTGATGGTCCAGGAAGGCGATTCGATCACGCCCAAGAGTGTGGTAGCTCGCACAGAGATCCATGCCAAGAACGGCGGCGTCATTTGGGGCATCCGTGAAGATAGCGAAATCGTCCGACGAGTGTTAATCGTTACCGACGAGGATCGAATCCGGATTCCATGCACCACTACTCCCCAACTCAAAGCGGGTGAAACCATCCGGTTAGGGGATCCGATCGAACCTGGCTTGAATGCTCCAGAATCCGGTCAGATCGAAGAGATTCTGCCGAATGAGGTGGTCATCCGGTTGGGGCAACCCTACCTCATGTCAGCGGGTGCGATCCTGCAGGTGGGTGACGGGGATCTGGTCCAGCGGGGTGATACGTTAGGTCTACTCGTGTTTGAACGGGCTAAAACGGGGGACATCATTCAGGGTCTACCTCGGATCGAAGAGTTGCTGGAAGCTCGCAAACCGAAGGAAATGTGCATCCTGAATCGACAGACGGGCACGGTACAACTCAGCTGGCGAGGAGAGGAAGCGGATCTGAAAGTCGTTGCGCCTGATGGCACAGTGACCGACTACTCCAACAATCTCTTGCCGGGTCAAAACGTGATGGTGGTTGACGGTCAGCCTGTAGAAGTGGGTGAAGCCTTGACCGATGGCCCTGCTAATCCCCATGATCTTCTAGAGTGCTACTACACCTATCACCGCCAACTGGTGGGAGATGACGAAGCGGCCAAGATCGCCCTGCGGGAGGTGCAACGGTTCTTTGTGAACGAAGTCCAGTCGGTCTATCGCTCCCAGGGGGTTGAGATCTCCGACAAACACATTGAGGTTGTAGTCCGTCAGATGACCTCGAAGGTGCGAGTGGATGACAGTGGCGATACGATCCTGCTTCCGGGTGAGTTGGTTGAACTGCGCGAGATCCAGCAAACCAATGTCACGATGGGGATCACAGGCGGGGCTCCAGCTCAGTACACTCCTGTTCTGCTAGGGATCACCAAAGCCAGCTTGAACACTGACAGCTTCATCTCAGCGGCTAGCTTCCAAGAGACCACACGGGTGTTAACTGAAGCCGCGATCGAAGGCAAATCCGATTGGCTGCGTGGCTTGAAGGAAAATGTGATCATCGGACGTCTGATCCCAGCGGGAACCGGATTCAGTACCTACGAAGAGATCACTCCAGAACCCGAACCCTTTGAAGAGGAAGAACCTCCCTCCCCCTTCTTATCGGAACTTCCACCCCGCTTGATCCTAGAAGACGATCAACTGATCGATGATTCCACCCCTTCTCCCATGCTGGCGGAGTTGGAAGCAGAGGAAGACGATCGAGAGGAGGACGATCGAGAGGAGGACGATCGAGAGGAGGACGAGGACGAGATCGATGAGGATGAGCCACCCATGTAAAGACTAAGCCTGTAAAGACTAAGGGGATTAGGAGAGTCCAGGACTAGGTCATAGGGTCATAGGTTCGATCCCTAGCCCTAGCCTAGTCCCCAGAATACCCACCCACATGAGAAGGTTAAGGGGTGATTTGATCGATCTCAAGGGGAGCGTAATTGATGCAAACCAGCTATGATGGCCTGCCTACCCATGTTGAAGATGCTTTGATCCAGAGTCTCTTGCAGGATGTCGAGCATCTGATCGATCAACATGGTTTAGCCGATCTGCTCGTCGGCCTAGCTTTGTACTGCTCGCTCCAAGCCAAAGCAAAACGGACTAAGCCTGATCCAACATCGGCGGATGAGGCCAGCGGATACTGTTTTCGAGATGCGGCTAAAGCGATCGAGGTGGCCGCTAGCTTGATCTACCGAACTCAAAAGCAGCAAGATCCCTGATTCCGTGTTTAGAATGCACATACAATCCAAAGGCAAAGGGGAATGATCCTCAACCCCTAAGGGATTGCCTACGTTGTTCTGAGCACGACCTCTGAGGTGCAGGCGTGAAGATTGTTTGGGAACGCAGTGTCTATGGTGGTAACGTTCCGATCCGGTGTGTGATCTGTGAGGAGTGGATCACGCCAAGACGGGAACACCGAGGTCAAGCCTTGCTGGCCATTGTTTACAATCAGCAGGACAAGTTTTATGGTGAAGCCTGTCGTCACTGTGCCACGGCGACCCCGGCCACACTCAAAAGTTTTCTGCAGGAGCGGATCACTCAACTCAAAGCCAAGCTCCAGGATCTGCAGGACTTAAATCAAGGTGAGATTCAGGTTCCTTCCCTGGAGCAGGAGTTTCAAATTTATCTGGACTGATCGAGGGTGAGTCTGTCGAGGCTGCAAAAGGGCTGCAGATCTGACAGGATCTTAAGACGATGACAAAAACAGAATGGAGGCGAGGGGAGTCGAACCCCTGTCCGGACCTAACTACTAAGAAATCCCTCATTCACAGGCTTAGCCTAGATGTCTCCTAGACAGATAG
>CAZONZ010000105.1:7511-10803 GCA_964581005.1 uncultured bacterium | reverse complement strand
ACGAGTCGGGATCAGCCAGAAAACTGACTAAACGAGAGGGTATTATGCCGACTGCCCTAAAGAAGAACTGTTCAGGATAAACAATATACTGCTCCCTGTAGGCGCATCTTTCTCAAGAGCACTCTCAGCATTTGGATTGAGATCCATCAGAGCAAGGGGTGGAACCGAAGAAGTGAATCATCGCCAAGCCTTGGGATAAGAAACTCATTCCTGAATCCAGCATGAAGCTCGCACTGAAAACATGAAGATCTATCACGGGATCTTGATACTCTGTCACAAAGAGAGTGCGCCACGGCTCAGATCACTGCATTTGTTAACCATTTCCTAAAGTAATTCTCAATTTTCGTTCGGCAGAGGGCAAATCAAGGTAGGGTACTAACACAGAGTCGAAGGAGTCCTGGAACACATTCCCGTCTAAATGCCTGTCGTACTCATGCTTATGATGCTTATGACTTGATCTTTTGCATCACCATCCTCGATTTCTCGTTCCTCCTCAGGACTAGAAGACCGATCCTGCACTCTAGAGAGTTCCCAGACTGTTAAGTGCGAAACTGTTTGAGTCTAAAGTCTCGATCGGGTGTCCTGTTTGCAACCCTTCTTACACGTCTTTGCAACCCTTGCACTTCTTTTTGCAACCCTTGCACTTTGCCGTGATCTCGATTGGATCGACATGAGATTCCAGCGAGGTCTCAATGGATCTCTTCCTCTGGTGATCGCTTAGAAGCTGATCGACTGGAGCTAGATGACTGAGATCGATGATGGTTGACTGTTCGCAATGACTTCTGTGTGGCTCTGAGTGAGCTGAATGTGGATCGATCTATTCAGGGATCGATCTAGGTTTTTCATCTTTGGATGAGGATATAACTATGAATGAAATCATCACACCCAACGTTCGCAGTGTGGCCATTGTTGGTCCCTATCTGAGTGGTAAAACGACGTTGTTAGAGAGTCTTTTGTTTGTGACGGGCGCGATCAACCGCAAAGGATCGATCAAGGATCACAATACGGTTGGTGACAGTGCCCCAGAAGCCCGTGAGCGGGACATGAGTGTGGAGGTGACCGTAGCCAGCACTGAGACTGAAGGCGTGCATTTTACCTTTCTCGACTGCCCTGGATCGGTGGAGTTTGCACAGGAATCATACAATACTTTGGTTGGAGTGGATGCAGCGATTGTGGTCTGTGAGCCGGAGCCAGAGCGAGTTTTAACCCTTACCCCACTCTTGAAATTCCTGGATGACTGGCAGATCCCGCATGTTTTGTTCATCAACAAAGTCGATCGCGCTAAGACCCCATTTCGGGAGACGCTCCAGGCATTGAAAGCCGTCTCTAGCCGCCCCCTGGTTTTACAACAGATCCCCATCGGCATTGGTTCCCAGCTGGTGGGGTTTGTTGATCTTGTGGCTGAACAGGCGTATCACTATCATCCTGGTGCGGCAGCGGATCCGATCCCGCTTTCGGAGGATTTACGGGAGCAAGAACAGGCGGCTCATGCCGAGATGTTGGAAGCGTTGGCTGATTTCGATGATCATCTATTGGAAGAGTTAGTTGAAGAAATCGAGCCTCCTCAGGCTGAGGTGATCGAGGATCTCACGCAGGATCTCCGTCAGGATCTGATTATGCCGGTGTTCTGGGGAGTTGCGGATCACGACTATGGTGTGCGTCCATTGTTGAAGGCTTTGATCGAGGAATGCCCGACTCCAGCCCAAACCTTAAAGCGCCGCTCGATCTCGACCGATGAGCCTGTCGCCCAAGTCTTGAAAACCTACTACACCCAGCACGGCGGCAAGTTCTCGCTCGTCCGGATCTGGCAGGGCACGATTCTGGACAACATGAGCTTGAATGGCAATCGGATCGGTGGGATCTATCAACTTCAAGGTCAACAGCAAGCTGGAGTTCCCTCGGCAACAATGGGCGAAATTGTAGCTCTCGCACGCATGGAAGGGATCAAGACCGGAGAAACCCTCACCCTGTCCCAGGCTGTTGCCTTACCCAGAGTTGAGTTACCCTTGCCCGTCTATGCCCTTGCGATCGTGCCTGAAAAGCAAAGTGATCAGGTCAAGTTGAGTGGGGCGTTGGCAAAGCTGATGGAAGAGGATCCTTCGATCTTCTGGGAACAACACGGAGATACCCATGAAGCCTTATTATGGGGTCAAGGTGAAATTCACTTGCAAGTATCGCTGGATCGGTTAGCTCGCAAGTACCGTCTGCCGATGACGACTCACATGCCTCGGATCCCGTACAAGGAAACGATCCGCCGATCCACCTCGGTTCATGGTCGTTACAAACATCAGACGGGTGGGCATGGACAATTTGGCGATGTTTATCTGGATATCCAGCCCCTGCCACGGGGAGAAGGCTTCCAATTTGAAGAAACGGTGGTCGGAGGAGTTGTCCCTCGGCACTATATTCCCAGTGTTGAGTTGGGGGTGCGGGAGTATATGGAGCAAGGGCCGCTAGGATTCCCGTTGGTTGATATCAGCGTCACGTTGACCAATGGATCGTATCACAGCGTAGACAGTTCAGAACAAGCATTCAAACAGGCGGCGCGGATCGCCATGCAAAAGGGAACGGCTGAGTGTGATTCTGTGCTGCTGGAACCGATCATTGAGTTGGCAGTCTCTGTACCCACGATCTATACCTCTCAGGCGTTGCAGTTATTAACCGGACGACGGGGTCAGATCTTGGGATATGAGCTGAAGCGGGAATGGCCGGATTGGGATCAGATCTCTGCCTACTTGCCCCAATCGGAGATGCGAGATTTCATTATTGAATTGCGATCCTTAACCTTTGGGATTGGCTTCTTTGAGTGGAAATTCCATCATTTGCAAGATATGCCCCAGAAGTTAGCCGATCAGGTTTTAGTGACAAGTGGATCCCAAGGATCGCAGGGATCTCAGGGATCGAGCAATGGCAAAAATGGCAAGAACGGCAAAGGTCATGGCAATGGTCACGGCTAAGCGTTCAAGCTGCTGATCGTGCATCGATCGGGTGTTTCTCCTTCGGATAACAACAGGATCCTCCGTGCTGAATCTTCATACGGGGGATTTCGTATTGCCCGATCCTTCCCATTCGACAAAGCGTCTTTTGACATCTGCTCAGGCAATTTAGATCATAGGGCTTGGATTCCTCAGAAGTGGATCTACGCCATTGCCTCGCCACTGACCCATCATGACCTCATCATGTCAGCTCTTTCTGTGTGTAGATCCTCTTCTCTTTCTGCCTATGCAGCTCAACCCACCTGTTCTCAGCCTTCTCTCAGATAAGTCTTAGCTGTGGTTAGCCCAAACTCACC
>CAZONZ010000105.1:0-7411 GCA_964581005.1 uncultured bacterium | reverse complement strand
CCGAGGAGCAATGGAAGGCGATCCTAACTCCTGAACAATATCGGGTGTTGCGCAAGGAAGCGACGGAACCTCCGTTCGACAATGCTTACTGGGATCTCAAGGATCCAGGGATCTATGCCTGTGCTGGCTGCGAGTTGGAATTATTCTCATCGGACACCAAATACAAAAGTGGCACAGGTTGGCCCAGCTTTTGGGAGCCGCTTTCGCCATCCGTGATCGGGACCAAAGCCGATTGGAAGCTGATCTTGCCCCGAACGGAAGTCCATTGTGCTCGGTGTAAAGGCCATCTGGGTCACGTGTTTGAAGATGGTCCCGATCCGACAGGCTTGCGCTACTGCCTGAACTCTGCAGCTCTAAAGTTTATTCCTGTCTAAACGTTAGAAATGACCCTTTTCTCTCGAACCCCTCGGATCACCTCCAGGGGTTTTTGGCTTGAACCAGACTAGCCTGACCTGTATGATCGCTGCGGGAGCTTACTCTCTTTGCCCCCAGTCTTCTGTTAAACCTTACCAGGATCAAACGGATGAAGTCGATCCAAACTCTTGAAAGGCTCCAATCAATCCAAACCATTATTTTCGATATGGATGGGGTTATTATTGACTCAGAACCTCTCCATAGTAAAGCCGGGAAACGGGCACTGGATCATAGTGGAATTCATCTAAACTTAGAACCGATCCAAGAAATCTTCAAAGGACGTACTGATTACGATATTTTTAGCTATATTGTTGCGAACTATGCACCCGAAGATCCCAATCCTGAGGAGCAAGTTGCCCAGCTAATTGAGGCTAAAGCCAAAGCCTTTTATGATTTGCTGGATCAGGTTCCTCTAGTGCCAGATGTGTTGAGCTTTGTCGAATCGGCCAAGCAGCACTATGGCAAACTGGGCTTAGCCACTTCTGCGAATCGTCTTGATCAACAGCGAGTTTTTGATCGGTTTAATCTCCATAACTGGTTTGATGTGGTGATCGTTGCTGAAGATATTATCAAGGCCAAACCGGATCCCGAACCTTACCAAAAAGCAGCTCAAAAGTTAGCTATTTCACCCCAGTTTTGTCTAGTGATCGAAGATTCTATCAACGGGATCCGTTCCGCTAAAGGGGCAGGGTGTCAAGCCATTGGGATCACAACCTCGTTTCCCAGAGAAGAGCTTTTCGCTGCGGGAGCTGATGATGTTATAGATCGTTTTGATGAGCTTTTGAAGGATCTTGAATGCCAGGATCTTGGACAACTCCAATGATCAGAGAATTCTCCTCTCCTTTCCCTGGATCCGGACAACGAGGGGGATGAGCTTTGATCGGACAGTGCTTATCG
Organism: uncultured bacterium; assembly: GCA_964581005.1. GTDB lineage: Bacteria > Cyanobacteriota > Cyanobacteriia > Thermostichales > Thermostichaceae > CAZONZ01. The sequence continues at coordinate 6,100 of CAZONZ010000105.1, read as the reverse complement.
AAGTGAAGAAGTCGGGTCTATCTATCAAGGGCTTAGGGCTTTTCAGGATCTTGACAGATGGATGTTAGGGTGGTAGCCTCTTGAGGTCTATTCAGGCTGAGGTCTATTCAGGCTAGGGTTATAAAGAGGGTAAAGTCACAAGCAAATCCTATTCTCTTCGAGTCTGGCTTGAGCTCCAGATATAATTATCGTTGTGTGGACGATGGAAAGGAGGTGGTTATATGTTTAAATATTCAAGAATTAAGGTGTTTTACGCATTGCTCAAACCATTCTCAAAGAGACAACGAGCAAGAAGAATGTCACTGTTTGTCAAGATCATGAAGCCTACTCCTAACATGAGAGTATTAGATCTGGGAGGGGAACCAGAAATATGGGACTATGTCGATGTGCCTCTTCATATTACCTGCTTGAACCTGCCTGGATTTGGTAAAAAGAATCACCAGACCCATCATCAAATACACTATGTTGAAGGGGATGCCTGCTGTATGCCCCAATTTCAACCTGGTGATTTTGATCTCATATTCAGCAATAGTGTGATTGAACATGTCGGCGATCATAATAGAAGGCTACAGTTTGGGAATGAAGTACTTCGACTATCCACTCGATACTGGATTCAAACACCCTCTAAACTCTTCCCCATTGAAGCTCATTCTGGAATGCCGTTTTGGTGGTTTTATCCGCAATCGCTTCGATCGTATTTTCTAAATGAATGGCGGAAGAAGTTACCCTACTGGACATCAATGGTCGCAGGAACTGTCGTGGTCACGTCAGATGAGCTACGAGATATTCTGCCAGGTTGTAAGATCAAGTATGAATTATTTTTGGGATTGCCGAAGTCGATCATTGCTTATCTCGTAGATTGATACGTGTTAGGAAAAGGCTCTTTGGCCTTGCCTATGAATAGAGCATAGACTCTCTCTGCCTGCTTGGAGGATCTCTCCCTTCCCCAAGGGGTTAGGAAAGATCCTCCATCATCAACGCCTCTGATCTTCAAGGGAGCTCTAGACACTGGTGACCGCTGGGGCCGCTGGATCTTTGGCTTCCGGGGCTTCTGGGGTACCTGTCAGACGCGGTGGCTCCTGGAGATGGGGTGGGAGGGGCAGAGGATCGCCATCTCCATTTTCCATCGTGGACCACTCCACATCGGTGAGGTGACCATTCTGATCAGCCGGTTGATACTTGACGATCGAGGTAGGTAGCGCGAACGGAACTCCAGCTTCCTCCAGGTATTTCTTGATATTCATGTGGATCTGATCATAAGCAGTCCAGAACTTGGCGTGATCAGCCTCCCAACGGATGCGGAATTTGGCATAGTGCTCATGCAGACTCCAGAAGGATGCAAACCGAAGCCTGCCATCGGGCGCGTCTTTGGCTGTCTGTTGCAGTAGCTTAGCCACTTGTTTCCAATCACAGGTCAGCGGCACATGCACATCGATCAGGCCCTGACGAACACCCCCCTGGATACTGCGATTCTCAATCGTGCCGCTCCAGATGGCATTGTTGGGAATGGTGAAGATCTGGCAGTAGTAGCCCGCGATCCGGGTGCTGGTGATATCAAAGGAATGGACAAATCCCCAAACTCCAGCCACAACGACTTCATCGCCAATATCAAAAGGCTTATTGACCATGATCATCAGACCACTGGCTAAGTTGCCCAGGTTGGACTGTAATGCGAAGGCCAACACAAAGCTAGCTCCACCTAACAGCGCCAAGATCGGTCCCAGACTCACTTCCAGGGCTGTCAGTCCCAGCAGGATCCCGACCACGATCCCCCCCCGACTAATCAGCATTACCGCAAATTGACGTAAAACCTTTGAGGCACCGCCAAATTGGGTCATCCCAAAGCCAATCACCCAGGCCAAGAGCTGAGATCCGATCGAGACCCCTACGACAATCCCTCCGAATGTCGCCAGATTCCAGGCCCAGCGCAGACCCCCTTCTTCCGATTGCAACCAGCTAATGATCCGAACGCCCAACCCTTCAGTGTCTTGGATATCGATCACAATCCCACTGACGGCAGTTAGATAGTCCCGGTAGGCCGTGGTATCTCCTCCCTTGGCATCGATCTCATCCAGAATCACTTTGAAGCGATCGGCTAGAGCTGTCCGTTGAGACTGCAACTCAGTCACCGTCGCCACCAACTGATTTTTCAGTTCCGCTTCCGCTTCCGCTTGAGCCTGCAAATCGGATGCAGCCTCCTCCAATTGTTGGGCTCCACTGCTTTCTCCTTCCGATGCAGCTCCTGTTCCGGTTTGTGCAGTGTTCTCGGTGGGGGTACTTGATGGCGTGGGGAGAATCTCGATCGCTACTTGGCTAGCTTGTCGTAACGGATCGCGCAGTTCAGCCACAGAACCACCCGCTGCCAAAGTTGATTCAAAATTAGCAATGGCGGCTTGTAACCCTTCAATGGCTTCTGTCGCGCTAGTGTATTCGGGCGAATCGGGGGTCAAGGCTTCTCGTGCAGTTTCGGATTCCGCTAGCAATTGCTGGGCATTCACGAGCCGGATAGATGCATCTGCTGCCGCTGCTGCCGCGTCGCTCATGGCTTGCTCGGCTGCTGCCAGAGCTTCGGCTTGGTCATCACCGTTGCCTGCTGCTGCCGCTTGCGCTTCTTCATAGGCTGTGATCGCAGACTCTAGGGCCTCAATCTGCTGCGTGGCAACCTCCGGAATAGATCCGTCAAACCCCCTCTGAGCTTGTCGGGCTCGATACAAGGTGCGCTGGGCCTTCTCTAAGGCTGGAGTGGCAGCCTCAGTCTCCTCTTGCAATCTGACACGGGCTGCCTCAAAAGCCTGCGTTGCCTGCTCATACTCAGGGGTATCGGCTTCCAGTCCCGTCAGCGCTGCTTCAGCGGTTTCAAACTCGGTGATGGCTGCTTCTAATGTTTCGATCCTTTGCGTGAGTTCGGTGTAGGCTGGGGATCCTTCTTCGAGGGTATCTCGCTGGGCGATATCTTCAGCCAGGATCCGTTTGGCATTGTCGCTCACACGAGCAGCATCACGAGTGGCTTGTTCTAGCGTGGCTTGGGCATTTTCTAAGGTTGCCAGAAGGGCAGCCCGCTCCGGAGCATCTTCGGGAGCCTCCTGAAGGCGTTCTTGAGCTAGATTGACCTCTTCAATGGCGGAGTCCAGGGCTCGGATCTGTTGAGTTACCTCACGGTAAGCAAGCGACGTGACTGCCAGGGCTTCCCGATCCCGGCGAGCTTGACTGAGGATGCGGGCGGCATTCTCCTCCTCGGTGGCGGCGGCTTCCATCGCCTGTTGCAGGGTTTCCCGCACGACTTCCAACTCTTGGGTCAGTGTCTCGAACTCTGGGGAATCTGGTGAAGCACTCTGCTGAGCTTCCAAGGCTCTCTCAGTGGCCGTGATCGCACTATCCAGAGCATCAATTTGGGCGGTGGCTTCTTGATAGGCAGGGGTTCCCGCTGTTAAGCTCTCTCGTTCTTGGCGGGCGTTGTTGAGAACCCGACGGGCCTCCGCAAAAATACCTGTTTGTTCAGCTTCTGCCAGAGCCCCCTGCAGTGCAGCATCTTCCCTGAGACTTTCAGCAGCTGCGCTTGCCTCATCGAGAGTCTCTTGAGCTGCATTCAACCGCTCTTTGGCTTCCTCTAACGTTTGGGCAGCGGTTTCGTACTCAGGGGTGCCGGGAGTTGCGCTAGCCAAATTCGTTTCCGCTTCGGCTAAGGCTTGCTGCGCTTGATCGAGAGCTGTTGCAGCCTCCTCCCGCCGATTAATGATCTGATTCTGTTGTTGAATCGCAATTTCCGCTGCGCTGATCTCCTGAACTTTGCTTTTGAGGAGATACTGCCATGCTTGGGCTTCGAGCTCTAACTCACTCAACTCCAGCGGAGTCACAAGCAGCTCAAGTTCGGGAACTGGAATCCGTGGATTATCAGTGGTCACACTCTGAGCTAAAGGGGTGCTGGCTGCCTCTGCTGAGCCAGCATCTTGAGCCTGGGCTGCCTCTTCTGGACTCGCATCTTGAGCTTGGACTGAAATGGCCATCCAGAAAGGATTGGCAACCAGAACACAAACAAGGAAAAACTTCCGAAACTTGAAGGAGATCATGCTAACGTCCCAACCCGATCTTCGTTCTTTTTAACATTAACGAGATATTAGTCAATGTTCCGTAGTTTGTCTACCCAAGGGGGTAAAGATTAGTTAACCGACCTCAGGCCCCATTAAGCCTATGTCAGCTTATGATCGGTTGCCTTGCTGGGTTTGGGCTGATCTGAGCATCACCTCCGCCTTTCGACAGTAGCGAATCAGAGTCTTGGGTACAGTCTTGGGTACAGTCTTGGGTACAGTAAACCATATCGATGGCTGATGATCTGGATAGATATCACTCGATAGGGAACTGAGGTTCGGAGAGGTATAACAAATCGGTTGATTTCAGGATCATTCCTGATCGTGTTGATGATCTCGAAAAAATTGCTGATTAATACACAGAGTTTGCTTCTGATCCTCATGAATTGGAGCGTCGTGTTGAAAAGTCTAGGCTTGATGCTAAGGATTAGGAGATTGATTAAGGCTGTGGAGATTCTTTTGTATAGACTCCTTCTCCTGTTGAGGAATTGAGTGTTGATCAGATTGTCGATTAGCAAACTAGGGGAGTGAGTTAGGGAGTGATCCCTACGCTGGAATGATTCCCTAAAATGCTAAAGTATGTGGACTCTCTACTTGGAATTCAACTGCCATGGATCATGCCTTAAAGCACCTGATCAACACTGCAGCCCAACCGTTTTGGGTCGGTATCGTTGCTCTGATCATGCTTTCAAGTGGTTGTCGGAGTTGGGCTCAGTCTCAATCCAAGCCTGGAGAAGGAGTCACCCTTGAACCTGCTGTCTCCACCTACCTTGAGAGCGTGTTTCTGTCGGAGGTTTCTATCTGGGGATTGAAAGAATTGGGGTACACCGTCACAAGTGGGAAGCAATTGGATCCAGCCCTGCGTTTGCAAGCGGTTGCTGATGGTGATTTGGACTTCACGGCTGAGTACATTGAGCGAGGTCAGCGGCCCATGTTTGATGCAGCGGGAGGGGATGCCAAGCTGCAAATGGTGGGTACGATCATGCCCCGCTATTTGGAGAGCTATTTCATCGATAAGGCAACCGCTGACAAGCATTCGATCACGACCCTCGATCAACTGAAGGATCCGGAGTTGGCTAAACTGTTTGATTCGGATGGCGATGGCAAAGCCAATTTGATCGGGTGTCCAGCTGGTTGGTCGTGTCAGGAGCGAATTGAGCATCAGTTGGAGACTTACGGACTCGACGATACGATTGAGCAAGTCTCTGGGAACTATTCCGTGTTGATGGCGGACACCGTGGCTCGCTATCAGCAGGATCAACCCGTTCTCTATTTCTCCTATGTGCCCTACTGGATCGCTGCAATCCTACAAGAAGGTGAAGATGTCGAAGTGTTAGAAGTTCCGTTTACGTCGCTGCCGGGTGATCAGACGGGCTTGACCGATGCAGACACCACCTACGATGGCAAAAACTATGGGTTTGTCGCAGATCGTTATCGCAGTGTGGTGGGTAGTGGCTTTGCTGAGGAGTATCCAGCCGCGATGCAGTGGCTGGAGCTAGTGCAAGTCCCCACTGAAGATGTGAGCGAGATCAGTCGGCGGATCAATGATGGTGAAGATGATCCGGAAGATGTTCGCAAGATGGCTGAGGAGTGGGTTGAAGCCAATCGGGATCAAGTGGATCAATGGTTGGCGGAAGCTCGTGCTGCTACTCCTTAACCTTTGGGAGGGCTGTGGATTGAATGGGTTAAGTTGCAGAGGTTGGTTATGACTCGGTTCAATAGGGATTAGATCTTAGCGGAATCTCTGCAATGCCCTACAGCATGTTTTCCCTCAAACAAGTCAAGCACAATTTTGGCATTATCACTGTCGAAGGGGTGCGTTTCTTTCCCGATCTTCCTCCGATTGAGCCCTCTCAACTCTTGGCCGAAACGTTGGCTGAAAATCTTCCCCTAGCTGTAGCGGGTAATGAAAAGGCTCGATCGGAGCTTTTGATCAGTCCAATTCTGGTTGAAGTGCGAAGGCTACTGAATCGGCAGATCAGTCTGTTTTCGGGGGAAGAGTTTACAGTTGATGC
>CAZONZ010000104.1:7933-10876 GCA_964581005.1 uncultured bacterium | reverse complement strand
CTAGACTCGATCGACTTTGGTCATCCATCGATGGGGGCGAAAGATGAGCTGTAAGAACAAAACAGCCAGAACCAAACCCACTCCACCCGCTCCGATCCATCCCACCCACCGCAAGCTAGTGATACCCGTTAAAGCAATCAAGACCCAAGCCCCAGGATGGATCAATCCTCCCATCAGCAGCAGTTGTCCGAGCCATTGTCTTCCTAAGATCCGCGATCCCATGATTACTAAAACCAGCCCCCCACCAATATTGAGTAGCCCCATATTGCCGAGGTAAGCGTAGACGATCCACCAAGCATAATCCTCAACGGGCACTGAATCCCAGTTAATTCCACCTGTCGAAAAAGCCGGAGACTGACTCTGGGAGTGGTGAGATCGATCAGGATCCGCAGAAGCCCTACCTGCTTGATCAGTTCGATCGGTGGATCCACGAGTCGAGCTGGAGATGGCTCCGGAAGGATTCGTCAGCTCAGAGGCTTGCTCAACCTGTTTAACCTGCTCAACCTGCTCAACCTGTTCAAGACTTGCACGATTGGAAGCGTTCGATCCCAGAGGTTGGATCTGATTGAGCACAATCCCTAAACAAAGCGCCGTAATCAGCATGGCCAGCCCCATTTTGACATTCAATCGACCTGGAGCAGCCTGAGGAGCAGGCAAAGCTGTCTGATGCATAGATCCAAGTTCCTGAACAGAGATGCACGATCAGCCACGGGGCTGGATTCCGGCTCCAAATTAGCACATGAGCGGATCAAGCTTTGGCAAGAGAGGTTGGAGGGTTTAAGCTTTTTTTGAGTTGGATGCTAAGCCTCTCACGTTTCGCTAAGACACAGTTAATACTGATCCTTCCGCGTAGTGACTAGGGTATAGTAGACGCAACTCAAGAACTTTGAGGTAAATCACTATGCTGTTAGGTCAAATTTTACTCAACCGCAAAGTTTTGCGTCCCAACCAACTCGATCTTCTCTTATCAGCCCAAGCCTCGACCCGCAAGCGCTTAGGGGAATTGGCCGTTGATTTGTACCAGGTTCCAGCAGCTGAGATCAATCTGGCTCTGTTTGAGCAACATCTCCGCCAACAGGGACAGTGGATCATTTCCTAGCGTTAGCTCTGGACGGATTGCTCAACGGTTAGTCATGCTGTTCTGAGAACGAGGGTAGCCAAGCGTCGTGACATACAAGACCGCTTCATCCGTTGGGATCCCCAAGACCTCATTGACCTGGTCATCAAAGAATCCTCCGATCCCGCTCACGCCCAACCCCAGCCGGATGGCAGCAAGATTCAATCGTTGACCCAAGTGGCCTGCATCTAAATGTAAATAGCGATAAGCCCGTTCACCGTAGCGATCCACGACCACATTCAAATCAGCGGTGTGAAAGACAACGGCAGCGGCATCTCGCCCCAGATCTTGACCCAAACAAAGATAGTGAACTTCGCGCCGAAAGTTTTTGAAGCGGATCTGGCGTAACTCCTGGGCTTGGGGTGCATAGTAGTAGCAGCCCGTTTCCAGGCCCTGAACCCCGTTGGCCACCACAAATGTTTCGATCAAAGACAGATCAAAATAATCCGGTTGCGGATCCAATCCCTGAAGATCGTAAAGTTCGGGATGGTAGGTGAATCCTAATAGGGCAATCAAGTCACCTAATTCCAGATCACCTCCTGTGTATTGCCGGGTCGATCGCCGCTCTAGAATACTGCGGGCCAAACTCTGCAAATGCTCCCCCCACACGATCGGTTCAGCCTTCACAGAAACCTTCAAACAAAACGGGAAATTATACTTATCCTGTCGAGGCTGTTCCTGAGGAGACTCGTTTGCATGGCTGGAGGAACCTGACGATCCGCCTTGATCAGCCTTTGACGCAGCAGCAGAAGATTCAGCAGAAGATCCTGAAGTCTCTGCGTTTGAGGACGGATCTGAAGACTCTGAAGACTCTGGCGATCGAGAGGATCCTGGAAAGTTTTTAAGATCCGAGGTCGCATCAGTTAAAGGATCGATCGATAATCGACTCACTTGGTGCAGGTAAGGTAGCCAGCTACCCGGTTGCAGATCCGCTGGGATCTTGGTTACCCGTGCTGACGGTAAGGCCGTGTGATAAAGCTCTGGTTGGCCAGGTTTCGATCGAGCCTCTTGATAATCATGCGGTTCCCCTCGTTCTTGCCGCTGCCACAGATCAACCAGAGGGATCACCACCAATGGACCTTCAGCCGTCCCATCCAAAAACAGAAGTGATTCAACCTGATCATCATCAAAGCCACCTAACAAGCAGGCTCGAAACCCCGTTAAATTGGCTGCCAGTTCAACATTGCCCAACAGATGTCCTGTATCCAAACAGATCCGCCGATAGGCCCGATCTTCATATCGCCATGCCGATCGGAAAAAGACCGCTGTGATCACCAAAGCTAGATCAGCTTGATCAAAGATGGGGGCGTGAAAACAAGCTGACTGCAGCCGATCCCATTGACTTTCATCCCAAAACCGGACCAAGCTGTGTTCAACCACCTGGTAGTTATAGATGCCACGTGAAAAGCCTCGTCCCCCTTTAGCGATCAGATAGATCTCAGCTGGATAGAGTCCTCCTGCGGAGGGAGCTGCGCGTAAATAAAACGGATGATCAGGATAGGGGATCATCATCGTGACCCCATAACTAAAAAAGAGGAATTGAGCGATCCGGCGGCGCAAGCGGAATTCTGAGTCGGTCAGGGTAGGATCGATATCTGAGGAGGTTTCCCAGGGTTCTAGATCACGCGGATCGGAGGGGGCAGAGGGTTTGAGATAGGGTTTGAGGGAAAGGGTTGTGCCAACCCCACCGGGATAGACTTTGAACGGTTGGGGTTGCTGAGCCCAATCGAGCTGACGCGGGTTGCGGGCTAGCCCCTCTGGAGAGTACTTGGTGAACTCGTGATATTCTTGGCTAACCGATCGAGCAGAGTGGGACATTGGATTTT
>CAZONZ010000104.1:4612-7833 GCA_964581005.1 uncultured bacterium | reverse complement strand
CTGCCTTGGAACCTCCAGGAGCAGATCCAGCAAAGATCCCCACCTTTTCAGAATCAGGATAAACCGTGACATCTGGCTCAATCATGGTTGAGAAGCAGAGATAACGCAAGGGTTCTGATCCCGTGTTAATCAATTGATGGGCTCCACCTGCAGATCCAACCCCTAAGGCAATGTAATCGCCTGCCATCACTCCCAGCATGGAATCATGAAGCCGCAAGGTGCCAACCCCCGCCAGGATATAGATCGCTTCTTCGTTCGCCAGATGGTAGTGGTACGGCCAAGCTCGACATCCGACGGGGAGTTCAAAAAGACTACAGCCCAGCTTTTGGCCACCTGCTGCTGATCCCAATGCTTTGCGCAAGACTCGGAAGGATTCGCCATGGGAAAGCTCGATCCATTCCAATTGATCGCTATGAATGATCACCGTTATTTCCCCATGCCCAAACTTTGAGCCTTTTGGTAGACCTTTCCTTCGGTCAGCAACGAGGGGGCAATCACAACATCCACCTGTTGCATCTCTCGGATCGTGGCTGCTCCTAGTGTACTCATGCTTGTGCGCAAGGCACCTAAAAGGTTGTGGGTTCCATCATCCAATCGAGCCGGACCGCGTAAAATTTCGCTCAAGCTTCCGGTTGATCCCACCTGGATCCGGGTGCCACGAGGGAGAACTGGACTGGGTGTTGCCATGCCCCAGTGAAATCCACGACCTGGCGCTTCTTGAGCTCGTGCAATCGGTGATCCAATCATGACCGCATCCGCACCACAAGCAATCGACTTGCAAATATCGCCCCCTGTGATCAATCCACCATCGGCCACGATCGGGATGTAGTTTCCAGTCTCTTGATACACATGCTCCCGTGCTGCAGCACAATCGGCGATCGCAGTAGCTTGGGGCACACCTACCCCCAAAACCCCACGCGAGGTACAGGCCGCCCCCGGACCAATCCCAATCAGTACAGCCGCAGCACCGGAGCGGATCAGTTCCAGCGTGACCTCATAGGTGACACAGTTCCCCACCATGACCGGGATCGGCAACTCCTGACAAAGTCGAACCAGATCCAGTGGCTCAATGCCTTGCGGAGCCCGATGATTCAGCGAGATCACGGTTCCTTGGACAACAAACAGATCGGCTCCAGCTTCCGCGACCCATGGGCCATATTTAGCGGCATTTACGGGCACTGTACTCGCTGCTGCAATGCCTCCCTGGGCTTTGATCTCCTGAATCCGCTGTCGGATCAATTCGGGCTTCACGGGTTCAGCGTAGAGATGCTGCATGAGGGGAACAAACTCATCTCGTCCAACGGTGGCGATCTTGTCCAGCACCAGACGGGGATCGTCGTAGCGAGTTTGGATCCCATCCAGATTGATCACGCCTAACGCCCCTAGATGGGACAGGTGAACGGCCATCGAAACATCGACAACACTGTCCATAGCACTCGCAATGATCGGAATCTCTCGCTGGATTTTGCCCACCTGCCAGCTTGGATCGACCAGGTTTGGATCCAGGGTGCTGCCGCTTGGCACCAATGCGATCTCATCGAGTCCGTATGCACGCCGGACACGTTTCCCTAAGCCCAGTTGAATGTCCACAATTGCCCCTCAATGGTTGGATCGTTGCCCTGCCCAGGTTAATTTGTGATTTAGTGATTCTCATAAACCTATCAATTCTGCTGTGATCCTGTCAAAACAGGGGAAGTTGAGAAGTTGAGGTACCCCCTTGCCATCTGTCTCTTCACACGTAACCCAACCCATTCGCTCAGCCCTTTCCCCCCAGGCAACGTCCCTGTCCACTCCATCGCCTCCAATCCCTCCCCGTCCGTTTTTGAAATGGGCTGGCGGCAAAAGCCAGTTATTGGATCAGTATCATCCTTTTTTTCCGCAAACCTTTCAAACCTACTATGAACCATTCCTGGGTGGAGGCGCTGTTTTCTTCAAGCTCCAGCCTGAACAAGCTGTTTTAACGGATATCAATCTAGAACTCGTCAATGTTTACCAATGCATTCGAGATCATGTGGATCACGTCCTAGCCAAACTATGGCAACACCAGCAATGTCATGGGCAAGACTACTACTATCACATTCGATCCCAGCCCCCTGATGATCCGGTGGATCGAGCGGCTCGGTTGATCTATCTCAATAAAACCTGCTTCAACGGCCTCTATCGGGAAAACTCCAAGGGTCAATTCAATGTCCCAATCGGTCGCTACACCAATCCTCGGATCTATCACCCAGAATTGCTTCATGCTGTCTCTAGAGCGCTGCAAGTCGCCCAGATCGAGGTCAGAGCTTTCACGGAAATCACAAAATTTGCTCGTAGTGATCAAGACTTCGTTTATTTTGATCCCCCCTATCATCCGATCAGTGCCACCAGTCGTTTTACAGCCTATAGTCGTTTCAAGTTTGGTGAGGCTGAACAGATCGCATTACGAGACACCTTTATGATCCTGGCCAGTCGCGGGGTCAAGGTCATGCTCTCGAACTCAGATTGTCCCTTTATTCGGGAGCTCTATAACGGGTTCAGCATCCACACGATCCAAGCAACCCGTGCCATCAATTCCAATCCAAATCGCCGAGGGTTGATCTCAGAAGTGCTGATCACCTCCTATGAAAAGCCAACTTAGACCCCAATTCACCTCATATTCAGATGGACTTCAGAGGAGCTTCAGATCGGCTTCAGAGGGTCTTCAGTTCCATTTCAGCTCTATTTCAGCTCCATTTCAGCTCCATTTCAGCTACAAGTCCTAACGGAGAGATTCCTTTGCTTAGGGGTGAACCGAGATCAATAACCAGACCTGCCTCAGCTTGTGGAACAGGCATAGTGGATTGGGCGTGACCTAATCGGCCTGAACTTGCCTTCTGAAGCGATAAAAGTTGATTTTGTGATGATCGAAGGCCGGGAAACCCAGTATGCTGGTAGAAAAGAGCAGTCGTATCGATGGATTTCCAGCGAGCATTCCAGCCAGTTGAGGCAAGCTCCAAGCAAAGTGAGCTCACCCAACGTGATGAGTTAACCTCTCCCTTGGAAGCCCTCAAGAGTTTGAGTGAAACCGTCACCGAAGCTCTGCTGGCTTGCCTCAAAGGAGAACAAGCTCAAGCGAGTGATCAGCTGGCCCTAGCCTTGCCCAAGTTACTCGCTGCCATGACCGCCCTAGGCATGGAACCCTCCCCCCTGCACAGTTCCAGCCCCGATCCCGTCTCAGAGTCTCAGCGCCTGATCCATAT
>CAZONZ010000104.1:0-4512 GCA_964581005.1 uncultured bacterium | reverse complement strand
GATCCGATCCATGATCAAATTGAGCTTGATGGAACGATCCTCCTGGCAGGTCAGGACTCAGCTAAGCCACCCGCCCAGTCTATTCAGGAACCGATCTCTTTCCCCCCTCGTCACACCCTTCTACTGCACAAACCCAAAGGGGTACTCTCCACCTGCTTTGATCCGCAGGGGCGTCCCACCGTGCTGGATCTGCTGCCTTCGGACTGGCGATCGATCCGGTTGTATCCGGTCGGACGTTTGGATGCTGAGAGTACAGGGGCTTTATTGCTGACGAATGATGGGGATCTGGCTCTACGCTTGACTCATCCCCGCTACCACTTGCCCAAAACCTATCGAGTTGAGGTTCAGGGACAGCCAGCGGCAGCAACCTTACAACGATGGCGAGACGGGGTAGACTTGGAAGAAAGCCCAACCCTACCAGCCCAGGTGGACATTCGATCGGAGGGTTTCCTCTCTCAGGAAGCAGCTATTTCTCCCGATAACGCTAAGATCAGGGCCAAGCGGAATCGCCATCACGGTGATCGACCATCCTCAACGATACTGACTATCGTGTTGCGGGAGGGGCGCAAACGCCAGATCCGACGAGTGGCCGAGCAGTTAGGTCATCCAGTGATCGCTCTCCATCGAGAGGCCATTGGCTCTATTCAGTTAGGATCCTTAACGGTTGGTCAGTTTCGCTTACTCAGTGCTGCTGAGATCTGTACCTTAATGTGTGAGTCGCAGGCCGATCATGTCTCTTGATCCTGTCTCCTCTCCTGAATCGTTGGCTGCTGCGGGTGCCATCCTCCGCCGCACTCGTGAGGCAAGAGGGTTGACCTTGAGTGAGGCAGCTCATGATATCTATATTCGCTCGGTTTATTTAGAATCGATTGAAGCCGGTGATCTGAGTCGGCTGCCAGAGATTGTCTATACCAGCGGCTTCATTAAGCGCTATGCGATCTATTTGGGGTTGGATGGTGAAGCTTTCCTCGATCAGATGCTCCCCTTGCTCCATCAGATCCCCGTTCAAGAGGAGATTCCGCCTCAACCCACCCGATCGCAGCAACCCCCTAAATTAACGCTTCGCCTCAAACCTCTCCACCTTTGGACAGGCTATGTCCTTCTGGTGATCGGAGCGATCCAAGGCTTATCGATGCTGTTGAGTGGAGATGGGGATGGTCTTGGCAATTGGCTTGCACCTGCTCGCCTCTGGCAGCGTTTTAGCTGGAACTCTGGCTCAAATGGATCTGATCTTGCTAGTTCTCAACGAGTCTTTCCTACTCTAGAGCAATGGACCTATATTGCAGGTGTTTTCCCGACCCCTCCGCCGACCCCAGTTGCAACCCCGATCCCTCCGGAAAAGCCTGTCCAGCTCGACATTCGAGTGGTAGAACGGGCCTCCTGGTTACGTGTGATCGCAGATGGCCGCACCGTTTTTGAAGATACTCTCCAGCCTGGATCCGAACGCAATTGGACGGCAGATGAATCGATCGTGGTTCGGGCTGGCAATGCTGGTGGAGTTTTGCTGACATTCAATAATCAGGATTTAGGGGTCATGGGTGGTTTTGGGGAAGTCAAGGAACAAGTCTTTCAACGCCCCCAACCCTAACAACTCACCTCTAGATCACGCCATCCTAGACCCTCAAGGCCCCTCAACGATCCCCCCTTGGTGAACCTTCATGATCTGGGCTGAATTTAACCAACGGCCATCAAAGGAGCCCAAATGAGTGGTAGTCACAATGGTTTGCACTCGTTCTTGAATCACGTCCAGAAGTTGATCTTGGCGGTGGGGATCCAGCTCTGCTAAGACATCGTCTAGAAGAAGCAAAGGGGGATCGCCAATCACCTGCTCGATCAGCTCCAGTTCAGCGAGCTTGAGGGCTAATACGAGCGTACGTTGCTGTCCCTGGGAGCCAAAGATCCGGGCAGGAGTTTGATTAATCGTCATTTCAACTTCATCCCGGTGAGGTCCAACCAGTGAGCTACCATAGGCTGATTCCGCTTTGGCTTTCGCTTGGATCTCAGCCAGAAAAGCCGCTTGAACCGTGGCAGCATCCGCTTGAGGATCAGCCAGAGGAACTTGGGATTGATAGGTCAGGGTCAGGTGTTCATGGCCACCACTGATCGCTTGATGCCATTGATCGGCTAGAGGACTCAACCGCTCGATCAAGCGAGCCCGCCGCCGGATCAAACGACTGCCCACTGTAGCTAGCTCAGCATCCCAGGCAGCCAATTCCAGCCGATCGGGAGAAGGATCTCGGAATGTCGCCCCTAACTGGCCTGAATCATGGGGCTTGGGCCTAGACACATCACTGGGATGACTAGACACGCTTGAATCGCTAGAGGCATCAGATCCTCTGAAATGATAGTTACTTTTGGCCCCTCCGGAAACACTGGCCAAGGATGAAACACCAGGATCAAGCTCACCATTGAATGGACCACGGGGAAACGCTTGACTGGAGGGAGAATCCTGATCCAAATCCTGCGTCGCATATTCTCGCAGTGTGGCCCCGATCCGACGCTGTTCCCGTTGAGCTTTCAGGATTGCATTCCGTTGTTTCAACACATGTCGGTACTGATCCAGCAAACTGGCATAAACAGGCTCTAACTGAACCAGCACATCATCTAACCAACTGCGGCGATAATCCGGCCCCCCTCGCACCAGCTGCAGATCCAAACTGGAAAACAAAACCCCATTGAGCTGGCCCAAAAAATCGATCTGTCGCCGCAATGTGTGTCCATTCACCTGCAAACTGCGCCGCCCACTCACCCGTAGATCCATCCCCAGTTCATGGGTGATCTCTAAACGTTCAACGATGGCAGCAATTCGAGCCTGAGAATTTGTATGCTGAACCAGCTCTCGATCGCGGTGGGCACGACGGGATTTCAGAGTAGCCAGCAACTCGATCGCTTCCAGTAAGTTGGTTTTCCCTTGGGCATTGTTACCCACCAGGATCGTCTTAGGAGCGGTGAACTGGATCAGCTGCTCCGAGTAATTGCGGAAGTAACGAAGTTGCAGAGACCGAAGATACACCATCAAACCTGCAGGATCGGGATCTGCTCCAGCCTACCTCAGCCGATTGTGACTGCGGCTTAAGGAATGACAGGTTGAAAGTCTTGAGTAACCGTCAGGGTTAACGGCATGTTGCCATTCACCACTGCAACATTGGGAGCCGTCACGTTTCCGATCACAGCCCCTGCCGCTGCGCCACCCAGTACTTTCTCCGTTGAGATCACTTGGTTACCCAGCAAGCCACCCAGCAACGCTCCAGCAGCTGCACCGATCAGAGCATCTTCGGTAATGGCTCCTCCAGATACCTGCCGAGGATCACGCTGTTCGGCAATAATCTCGCTCTGAGCTGAGAATGGGTAGGACTGATTATTGATCGTCAAAAACTGAGCCATGAACTGAGTTCCCCCACTCACGGGCCGAAACTCACCGCTCACGATCGCTCCTGCAGGCACAATCACATTACCTTGGGCATCCCGTAACGCATTGTTGAGGAAGAGGCTAGCCGCTCGCACTTCGCCTGGGGCAATATAAAGTGACTCACCGGACGAGGAGACAGCGGGGATCACCTCACCCGATCGGAGCAACAAGACCGACTGGAGATTAAATTGAGTGGCTTCCTGCGGTACAGGTTGAGGATTGACCGGACGCCAGCCGTTGCCTGCGGGCAGAGGTGTGGTTTGGCTGTAGGTTTGCCCTTGAGTATTAACTTGGGCGAAAACAGGCAACCCCGATCCTGCCACCAAAAGCCCAGACAGGAGGGTTGCGAGGATATGGGTTGAGTGCAGATTCATCACGATCAAGCTCCCCAGCAATAAAGAGTGATGGAATCGGTTGTGGAATGGATCGGCAACCAGACTTCCTAGCTTCATCAAAGCTTACCAAACCCAGACTTGGCCATTGATCAGATGCAATATTGACTACCCATGTGGGCAAGGTGCATGTTGCTGGTTTAGTCTGGGGAGTGTCCAATTGGTGAAACTCCATGCACTACTCCATGCACATTGCCCAAGATCCTGTGAGCAACTTGACTCTGGGCCTGTTTAATGTCAACTCCGACACAGCTTATGTTGAATTAACCGATCAGGAATTGATCCTGTCTGAAGGCAATTTGTTTAAGGATCGATTTAGTCTTGATCAGATGGGACGAGCCGAGCGGATTACCTGGGAATGGTACATGGGCTTAGGGGTTCGCACCGATTTTCAGGGCTTGGTGGCCCCGATCACGAGTTTAGACAATGTGATCGAGATCCCCTTACTCCAGTCCAAAGAGGTCTTTATCCCAATTCTGGGGCCTTTGGGGTTGCAGGTTCCTTGCCGTCGTCTGGTCTTGAGTCTCCAAGATGCTGATGCCTTTTTGGAAGAGTTTAATCAAGATCGAGTCGATCCCAATCAAGGCCCCACCAAAGTCCCGATTGATTGAGGAACGAGGTTGCCATCGGGTCAGGGTGAGATCTGCTGACGCCTGTGTTCGAGTTGAGCCACAATCTCAGCATGTTTCTGGCGAGTGATCGGGTACAACC
>CAZONZ010000103.1:0-11232 GCA_964581005.1 uncultured bacterium | reverse complement strand
ATTAACTAGGGCGATGTCGTTCGTACCAACGCATTAACATGGCAGCTAGCTGGTGAGGATTATGCCGGATCAAGCCTGTCTCAGGATCTTCCATCATCACATTGGCTAACACCGCTCGACAACCCAAAAAGGCCAGCTTATCCGGATCCAACCGCACAGGCTCAGCCCCAACTTGCTGATATCGAGCCAAGGTCTGATCCGATGGAGGTAGCTTTTGGACCAACACACCGTCAAACAATCGGATCCCAGCCACCCGATCCAGGGCGAGTACGTGATCGCCAACGGTATAGCCTGTCGTTTCACCCGGCTCGGTCATGATGTTGCAGACGTAGATGTGGGGAGCAGGGTTAGACGCGATCGTGTCTACAATTTCGGGAATCAGTAAATTCGGGATCACACTGGTATAGAGGCTGCCCGGTCCTAAGACGATGAAATCTGCCGCCCGGATCGCTTCGATCACTTCTTGAACGGCAGGGGGATCGGGAGGTTGGCAGCCGATGCGAGCAATTTGACCCTTCGCTTTGGCAATCTTGGATTCCCCTTCAACCCAACGGCCATCCGTGAGTTCAACCCAAAGGGTCACATCTTCTAAGGTAGAGGGCAACACCCGACCCCGGATCGCCAACACTTGAGAGGTCGCTGAGATCGCTTGGATCATGTTGCCTCCTGTGACTGCGGTTAGCGCTGTGATGAACAGATTGCCGAAACTGTGGCCGGTTAATCCATCTCCAGCTTCAAATCGATATTGAAATAGCTCAGTTAACAACTTTTCTTCATCGGCTAGAGCTGTGAGGCAGTTACGGATATCGCCTGGGGGCAGCACCCCGATCTCACGCCGCAAGCGTCCAGACGATCCACCATCATCCGCAACCGTGACAACTGCTGTGATATTAGAACTGTAATGCTTCAACCCTCTGAGCAACGTTGAAAGTCCAGTCCCACCCCCGATCACCACAATTTTCGGACCCCGATTCAGTCGCCGCCGGGAGAGTAACCGATCGACGAGATCTTCTTCCCCCTCCGCGATCAAGACTTCGGTGATCGATCGCATGGCCGTCCCTAGACCCATCACAATCATGACCAGACCGATCAGTGTGACGATCGGACCACTGATGTGGTTGGGAACCAGAGTTGTGATCAGTCGGAGGGTATCATCGAGCAGCTGTTTGAAGCGGAAGATCGGGGTCAGTTCGGACCAGATAGCGATCCCTAAGGCCAGCAGCAGGGCTCCACCCACAGCTAACGATAACCAGCGCTTGATGGATAACCCTGGAGATAACCATTTGCCCCATTGGCGCACTGTCAAAACCGGATGCTTGCGGGCAGGTGGTGGATCTGGGCGGGAGGTGACAGACCTAACCGATCGAGGCGGACGCTGCTTCAACTCAGACATGGGAGTGACCTCCTGCCTGAGAGCCTGAGATCACCTCTGAAGAAGGGTTAGAACGATCTGAGGGGGAATGATCCGAAGGGGACGATTGGGTGATCGCTTGATCGGGAAAGCGTTGGTTAAGTTCGTGTTGAGAGGATCGTAAATGGCGATGGACGACCTGGATCTGAGGCTGATACCCAAGGGTTGGAGAAGATGGGCGATCGGGATCCTCTTGAAGATCTACCTGGAGGACTGGGCGGAGATCCTGGGCTAGGCGTTCAATTATGGCAACCGATCGGTGTTGTCCGCCGGTGCAACCGATCGCAATCGTCAAGTTGGGACGACGTTCTGCCTGGTAGCAAGGTAACCATTGCTTCACCATATCCAGGATCTGTGCGTAGGCCATTTGTGTGTCAGGCTGATCAAAGAGAAAGGCTTGAATCGCAGGATCTTGGCCCGTTAACATCCGCAGATCAGGAATAAAAAAGGGATTGACCAGAAACCGAATATCAAACATCAAATTGGCATCCGGGGGCACGCCATACTTAAATCCAAAACTGAGTAGGGTCAGAGTCAGGGGGGCTTTGTGGCCAGCAACAAGATCCTGAAGCGCCTTGGCCAATTGTGGACCTGTCCAGTTTGACGTATCCAACACCACTCGACTTCGATCCCGCAAGACCTGTAGAGCGATCCGTTCGGTCTCGATCGCGGTCAACAAACTGCTACTGGTGCTCAGATCGGGATGACTGCGGCGATGGCCTGTTAAGCGTTGGATCACGATCCGATCCTCAGCTTCCAAAAAGATCAACGGGACTTCTGTAGCCTCAACCCACTCCAGCAAAGCAGGTAACTCCGATCGCAACCCCTCCGTCCGCAGATCTAGCACCACAGCCACCTGGGGGTAATGTGTTTTCATCTGGCTCAACACGGTGGGGACTAAGCTGGGTGGAATCGGATCACTGCCCCGAAATCCCATGGTTTCTAGCTGTGACAAGGCGAGGCTTTTGCCGGATCCAGTCAGTCCTGTGATCAGAACGGTTGACCACCCTGATCCTTGCGATCCATCTACCCCTACAGCAGCGTTCTCAGCGATCCGAAATGTCATCGTTCCCCCACCGTCTCAGCTGGATGGCCTGTGTTCCAGATGATCAATAGGATCGAGAGAGTCGAGCACCCGTTTGGACTCGATCCGCAGGCTCATCCCCATAGCTGAGCATACTCGAATCCAGCAAGCTCCGGCATCGCTCAATCCCGACAGCCCAAAGATTGGCGCGTATCCTGTCCTGTGATCGAGTTCGTCCCTGTGGCCGTTTGGCAGATCACATTTAGCGCCGATCGATCCAGAAGTGCATCGGTAAAGTCGGCCCCCGTCACATCCGCCCCCGTCCAATCCGCCCGCATACTGATGATCCCGATCAGCAACGTATCCTGCAGATCCGCACTCGCCAAATTCGTCAGATCCAACAAGGCTCCTGTCAAATTCGATCCGGCCAAGTTCGCTTCCGACAAATTCGTTTTTGTGAAGATCGCTCCCCGAAAATTAGCCTGTGAGAGATTCGCATGCCGCAGATTGGTACTCACAAACGAGGTTCCCTCATAGATCCCACCCGAAAGATCCTGCCCTGCCATATTCGAGTTGTTGTAGATCACCGTTCCAGCCTGAGCATAGGCAGGCGGCCCCATCCCCAGATCCCAGCCCATCCCCAACCCCAGCAGCAACCCCACCAGGATCACTCCATACCAACACCGGAGCAACATCGATCGAGTCCACCCCGTCTCTAATAATTTAATCGGCTTGATCTGCATGGCAACACAAACGTAAGGTTTAGATTCCCCAGTTTAGTCTGACTCCTGCAAGCACTGGATCCATTCCGATATCCCAGCATGAAACTCCCACAATCTCCCCTCAACGATCCGAAATCAAGAAAGAGGGTTCAGAGATCTAGCTAGATCGAGATCAAGTTCGCTATGATAAGGGACGCCTTTCTGCGGACGTGGCGGAATGGTAGACGCGCTAGACTTAGGATCTAGTACCGTAAGGTGTAAGAGTTCGAGTCTCTTCGTCCGCATTTCAGCTATACTTAACCGCTATTTAACCGCAAAGCTAAATTCCTTTGAGTGCGCAGTGTGGACTGGGATACACCGTTCACCGCCTCGCATGTTAACGTGGCTAGGCAATGGGATCGAATTGGATCTGAGCTGCAGGAACAGAGGTTTATCCTCAAGAGTCACTCATGATATTGTGCAGGTTCTGATTGGTCCCGTCCTGTTTTCCTTCCGCCAAGAGACTATGGATGCCTGGGGTTTTGCTACTACTTCATATTGCTTGACCCGATCCAATTCCGGTCTGGCTTACTCCTGCGGCTGGGGGGTCCGACTGGGCGTGATCCTCAGTCTCAGTGCCGCTTTGTTCGGGCTCAGTCCACGGCTGGCCACTGCTCAAATCCCTCTGGATACGGACAACAATCCGGGTGAGAGTCAGCCTGCCATAATCGATTCTGATCCTGATGAGATTCCAACTCCAAACAGTTCCCCGATCCAACCCCGCAGTGGCTTTTTACGGGTGGGCAATCGCACGCCTTACCCAGTCCGGATCGTGGTCTTGCTGCGAGGAGGAGAACATTTGATCAATCCCAAGCCCGCTCACTGGGATTTTGCTCCGGGCGAGGGCGGCACCGAAGGCTTGATGCTCAGTTTGGGGGAAGAGGCAGAACCCCTCCAGATCAGCCCAGGCGATGTGATCGTGGCCTTTACGATTGATGGGACTCGGCGCTACTGGGGTCCGAATGTGGCTGGCGAGTCGTTGGCCCCCTTCTGGGATCCCCAAAATGAGTCCTGGTCTATGATCCTGCAACCTTAGCAAGGCGGATCGTTGAGTTTTCGGGGAACGCCTGGAGTTTCTGAGGAACAGCTGGAATCTCTGGATCATCAGCATCTAACTAGGGCTGGATCATAGGCATGACATGGATCGGCTTTATCTTCTGGAGCCATCCGTTTCCGACTTGTGTGGATCAGGGCAAGATCAGCCTAATTCCCCGTACTGCAGACGATCCTCCATTACTCTAGAGGTGTTGAGCTGAGGATACGCCCTTGACCGTTCGAGTTGTGATCGTTCGCCACGGCGAAAGTACTTATAACATCGAGAAGCGGATCCAAGGCCGCTCTGATCTCTCGACCTTAACAGCTACTGGGATCGAACAAGCAGGCTGTGTCCGAACGGCACTGGCAGGGATCGAGTTCCAGGCAGCATATAGCAGTCCCTTGCGTCGGGCGCATCAAACAGCAACTGAGGTGATCAAGGATCGCCCCACCTTAACCATTGACGTGACCGAACTCCTGCGTGAGATTGATCTGACGGAATGGGAATCGTTGACGTTTGCCGATGTTAAAGCGAAATTTCCAGATGACTATCAGCTCTGGCGAGAAGCCCCGGATCAATTGAGCTTGGGGGGGCGCTATCCCGTTCCTGATCTGTGGAAGCAGGCGCAGCAGTTTTGGCAATTTCTGCAGGAGCACCATCCGGAGTGGGTGGATCACACTCAGCCAGGATCGCCGGTGGTCAATCTGTTGGTGGTTGGTCACAGTGGAATTAATCGAGCCTTGATTGGATCCGCTGTGGGGTTACAGCCAGCTCACTATCATCGCTTAGGACAAGACAATTGTGCGATCAGCGTATTGAATTTTGCTCAAGGTCTGAATCATCCCCCTCAAACGGAATCGATCAATCAAACGGCCCATCTGGGTGACCCGATCCCGAAATCAAAAGGGGGTCTGCGTTTATTGCTGGTGCGGCATGGGGAAACAGATTGGAATCGGGAGCAACGGTTCCAGGGTCAACGGGATATTCCTTTGAATCCAACGGGCCAAGCTCAAGCTCAACAAGTTGCTCAGTTCCTCAAAGATCAAACCCTTGATCTAGCCTTTTCCAGCCCATTGAAGCGATCCTGGGATACGGGTGTAGCCATCTGTGATTACGCAGTGGACGGCAAGCCTGCTCATCCCCACCTCAAGATCGAGGCCGTCTCAGAGTTACAAGAAATCTCGCACGGTAATTGGGAAGGACTATTGCAATCGGAGATCGAGGCAGCCTATCCAGGTCAACTCACGGCGTGGCAAACGACCCCTGCACTTGTCCAGATGCCTGATGGTGAGAATCTGCAAGATGTTTGGGATCGGACGAAGACCGCCTGGACTCGGATCTTGGATGAGGCCGTAGCCGCCGGTCCAGAAACAGTTTCGTTGGTAACAGCTCATGACGCGATCAATAAAGCCGTGATCTGCTGTCTCTTTGATCTCTCCCCAGAGTATTTTTGGGCCTTCAAGCAGGGCAATGGAGCGGTCACCGTGATCGACTACCCCGAAGGAGCGAGCAAAACCCCTGTACTGCGATCCCTCAACATTACAGCCCACATGGAAGGCGGGATCCTCGATTGCACAGCAGCAGGAGCTCTTTGATCACGATTTGATGCCTAGCAGAAGTCAGCTTGACTGAAGTGACGGTAATGGGCAATGGGTTCCGTACCCAAGCCCTAGTTTTTGCAAGGGCAGGAGTGTCAGGATAGTAGTGTGAACAACAAAAATTCAGAGATGAAAGCGTTTTTCCCTCTCACCCTCCTGACCTCTAGCCTGATCCTGATCTCTCCAGCTTGGGCCTTTGACTGGATCCTGGTGGATCTCAACGTTAGCGGCGAGGAGACTTATGTGGATACGAGCTCGATCCAACGGACAGGCGATCAGGTTGAATACTGGACGGAAGTGCGACGGCGTCAGGATCGACAACTGCACGTGCTAACTACTGCCCAAATGCGGGGGGATTGTGTTCAGCAATCGATCCAGACCCTCCAGATTGTCAGTGATGGAACGATCCTGCCTGTTGTTGATAGCCAGGAGCAAATGGCAAAGCCTGGATCCCGCAGTGCAACGGTGTTGGATTATGTTTGTAAACTGTCTGCTTCGATCCAGTAGACTCCATCAATCTAGTGGATCCATAAGAGGAGGTGAGGCTAGGCTGCACTGTTCGGAACGATCCCAGCTTATCTAGGTGGACACTATGCCCGCCCCGATCCTGCTACACTTTTGGAGATCTTGGCGCGCCGCTGATCTTGGCCGTTAGACCTCAGCGATCTTAGGGTTCAGATGATGATTAAGGAGATAGCAAAACCGTTATGGCCTACAGTGACTTTAAGACCCTGACAGGGGTAACTGCCGCGTTTGATCTAACGATTGATGAATCTCACCATCTCTTTCCTGTCATTGATCCAATCCAACCCAGTCCTTACTTAACAACAACGCTTCAAGAAAACCTGCCACTTGTGCAAGCCATCAACACCGAGAAAGCTCGATCTGAGTTAGTCATCGCTCCTGTTTTATTAGAACTGCGCCGCTATCTTAACTACCAGATCAGTTTCTTTTCCGGATCCGAGTTTTCTGTGGATCCAGAGGTAGGGTTGAGTGGATATTGTGATTACATTTTGAGCGCTTCCAAGGAAATCTATGAAATTCGATCACCTTTGGTCATGATCGTAGAAGCCAAAAATGAAAATATCAAGGCAGGTTTAGGTCAGTGTCTGGCTGAAATGGTGGCAGCGCAGCGATTTAACCAAATGCAGCAAAACCCGATCCAGACGATCTATGGATCTGTGACTACAGGTTCAATCTGGAAGTTTTTGACTTTGGTCGATCAATTAGCTTCTATCGATCTGAGCGACTATTACATTAAAGAGATTGATCAGGTTTTAGGAATCTTAGTAGCTTCATTTACACCGATCCTCCCCTGATCGATTGCCCTGGTAAAAGAAGACCTAAGTTCGGGTAGAGTTTGTGATCTCAAGATCCTAAAAACACAAGCTTTTTACCCCGCCCAAACTTCCGGCCTAAGACCAAAATGTAGGGGGGTCGATCCAGGAAATCTAGTTGCTTGGCTTCGATAGTGAGTCTTTGATCGAAATGAACCCAGATAGGATGTTTAGCAGCTGAGTAGTAGGTGGAGGGATGATCATCAATCGGATCTCAACCGAAATTGAATCAGGATACCGAGCCCAGGCGATGGATACAAGCCCAGAGTTCGATCGGCTGGAGTTTTCACTGTTGAGACAAAGATCCAATCGTGAGCGGTTACGAATGGCGATGGATCTCACCCAACGCTCCAGGCAGCTGTCCTTGAGGTGTCTCAAACGTCGCTTCGGATCGTTATCGATAGAGGAGCTGGCCCGCAAAGTTGCTCTAGCTTGGTTGCAGGAAACGTGTCCTGGGGATTATGTCCCTTTAGGGAATGAGGAGAACATGTGGGTTCAAGATCCGCTGGATATTGCTCTGGTTTTACATCAGTTATGGGTTCAGTTGCAGATCCCTTATTACATTACAGGAGGGGTGGCAGCGGTGGCCTATGGTGAACCTCGCACGACTCGTGATCTAGATGTTGTTATCCGCATGGATCTGGGGGATCTGGACCGATTAGTCACTGAGTTGGAGAAAGCTGAGTTTTATGTGTCTGGAATCGAAGATGTGAGGTCGGGTCGAATACGGATCTTACAGATCATTCATCAGGAACGGATCGAGCGGGCTGATTTGATAGTGGCCGGATCGGAAGAGTTTGATCAGATCCAGTTTGAGCGACGGCAATGGATGGAGGTCACTCAAGGGATCTTCTTGTATTATATTTCTCCAGAGGATCTAGTGCTTAATAAGCTGCTCTGGCGACGGAATAGCTTGTCCGATCAGCAATGGCGAGATGTGCTGGGGATCTTGAAGGTGCAAGCTGAATTGCTGGACCTGTTCTATCTCAGGGAATGGGCCTCGCGTTTCGATCTGATCGAGATTTTGGATCAGGCAATGGTTCAGGCAGGATTAACTTAAAGGAACGAGAGAACCCCCCATGCCACCTCTGATCAAGATGATTTGGACCGTTATCCGGAATACCATGCTCACTGTTGTCATCAGTGTGACTCTCATGGGTCTCTGGCTTGGCATTCAGATCCTTCAGTTTCCAACAACGATCACGCAGGGATCCTATGATTGCGCTATTGTGCTTGGAGCTGCGGTGATCGATGAGCAGCCATCTCCGGTTTTCAAAGCACGGCTCGATCATGGTATTGACCTTTATCACCAAAGCATCGTGAAGCAGTTGATTGTTACAGGTGGAGTGGGTGAAAACGATCGGTTAGCAGAAGGAGAAGTTGGAGCTGCCTATGCCCAGAGTCGTGGAGTACCTGCAGCAGATACATTGATCGAAAAGACTTCTAAAAGTACGATTCAAAATCAACAAGAAGCTAAGGCCCTGATGGATTCAGAAGGGATCCACACCGCTCTCATTATTTCCGATCCGTTGCATCTCCGTCGAAGTCTCACAATTGCCACGTGGCTGGGGATCGAAGCTGATGCCTCTGCAACCCCTTTTTCCCGATATCGATCCTGGAAGACGAAGTTACCGTTTCTGCTGCGAGAGATCTACTTTACCGTCCGTTTCTGGATTGTGCAGCTCCATTGCCTTGTGAACGAGGATTGCTTGCGATCCCTTTGATCGGAGAGGAGAAGACCGGATCGATCCACGGAGGCTTAACGGATCAGGCGGTTTGATTCCAGAGGATTATTGACGTTACTCTAAGGCTGGGTATGGGATAAACACGCTCGGAGTCTTCGGCATATGGATATAACGTTTTTACAAGATATTGCGTTGGAAGTGGGCAGCTACCTCCCCAATCTGATGGGAGCCTTGGCCATTTTGATCTTTGGCTGGCTCTTTGCCTCGATCATGGCGTTTGGTGTGCGCAAGTTGCTCCATCAAACCGATCTGGATAATCGTTTAGGTCAATGGCTTTTGAGTCAGGAGGATCAGGAGATTCGCCTCCCTACCGAACAGTGGATTGCCACAGCGGTCTACTGGACGATCTTGCTCTTTGTGTTGATCGCCTTTTTGAATGCCCTCAATCTAGAGGTAGTCTCACGTCCCCTGAATGAGTTTTTGGGAGAGATCTTTGCCTACCTACCTCGCTTAGGCGGCGCGGCTTTGTTGTTGGGGGTCGCCTGGATCCTGGCAACAGTGGCTAAGTTAATCCTGACTCGTGGTTTGGCGAGATTTCGGTTAGATGATCGCCTGCTCCAACCCCCATCGGAATCTACTCCAGCTCAACCTACGGATCAAGGAACGGATCAAGGATCTGAAGCCAAAGGATCTGAAGCCAGCGGCACTGCGACTTCTGATTCAACCTCTCAAGCAACGGCAGCGACGGATCAAGCTGGCCAACAACCAGGAGCAGGCCCTTTTGTCTTGAACGAAACGCTGGGCAATGCCCTATACTGGTTCATCCTTTTATTCTTCCTCCCCTTGGTCCTTGACGTCCTGAACTTGCAAGGTCCGTTAGAACCTGTCCAAAACTTGCTCGATCAAATCCTCTCAGCTCTACCGCGCCTGTTGACCGCTGGGATCATTGCCGCGATCGGCTGGTTAATCGCTCGGATTGTGCGTGGGATCGTGACTAACTTATTGGCCGCTACAGGAGCCAATCGCTTGGGGGGGTGGATCGGACTGCAGCAGGAGGTTTCTGGATCCTCAGTGTCCGGATTGCTGGGCACCGTGGTGTATGTGTTGATCTTGATCCCGACCGCGATTGCAGCCCTCAATGTTCTAGAAATTCAAGCGATCTCCGATCCCGCTATCAGTATGTTGGAGCAGATCTTGAGAGTGATCCCTCAGATCTTCACGGCTGGGTTGATCCTGTTGATCTTCTTCCTGATCGGTCGCTTTGTCTCCGAACTGGTAACTCGCTTGCTGCATGGATTTGGCTTTGATAACGTCCTGCAATGGTTAGGGTTGCCTCAAGTCCCAACTCCTGACTCAGGATCCTCATCCACTTCAGCATCCTCCACATCCGCAGCGGCTGAGAGCTCAGACTCCTCCTCCAGCGATCCCAGCGTGGAGCCTCTCACGGCCCAACTCAGTCGCCGCCGTACCCCGTCCGAGTTTGTGGGTTTGCTTGTGTTAGTCGGAATCCTTCTGTTTGGAGCCGTAGCCGCAACGGAAGTCCTGCAATTTGAGGCCCTTACCCGGATCGTGCAATCGGTTCTGGCGGTTTCGATCCAGGTGTTGAGCGGAGTGGTGATCTTTGCGATCGGACTCTATTTGGCGAATCTGGCCTACTCATTGATCAGCAGTTCAGGGGGCAGTCAGGCTCAGATCTTGGCTCAAACGGCTCGAATTGCGATCATTGCCCTGGTTGGCGCGATGGCCTTGCAGCAAATGGGTGTGGCGACCGACATTGTGAATCTGGCCTTTGGGTTACTGCTGGGAGCCATTGCTGTAGCGATCGCTTTAGCCTTCGGGTTAGGGGGACGCGATATTGCTGCCGAACAGATCCGCAAATGGCTCGCCTCGTTTCAGCAGGATCAATATTAAGATTTGATTCATTTTGAGCTGCTGCAGGAGGGGTTTTGAGATCACGTTCAGCAGATAGGCAATGGATTGACTGGAGCCTTTGGCCCTCAACCCTCACCTGAAGCTCCAGGCAGGATCTCCTCTAAGCAGCTCTTGGCCCGATCTCGTGGGATGATGATCCAAAGATCCCAAGAGATCCCAAGCGGATCCTCTATCTGAGGTTGGGGATTGTCAGGTCATCTCCTATAATGAGGTTTGTTTACAAGTCTTTACCACGTCAGCATCAAAATGTAATGCTTTGGTGAAAGACCTGATGGATCTGGGCACCTTGCCAGGAGCCTTCCAAATGAGACGCTCAGATCTATCGCCTCTGTACTCACCGTTTTGATCGTTGGGAGTTTACGTCTAATGACCATTGCAGTTGGACGCGCCTTACCAGAACAACGGGGATGGTTTGACATCGTCGATGACTGGCTTAAGCGCGATCGCT
>CAZONZ010000102.1:0-11307 GCA_964581005.1 uncultured bacterium | reverse complement strand
CAAGCTTCGATCCAGAAGAACTCGATCGGCAAGCGATCACTCGCCCCGTGCGTCCCGGCGAAACCTTTTGGTCCCATCCCTCCCCCTCCTCCAACTCAGCCGTAGCTTACGGAAAGATACAGGTAGCAACCTCCTGAGATTTCTATTTTCACATCCCGATGGGTTGTTAATCTAAACTCTCCCATCCCTGAAAGGTCCACTTCAACCTAGAATCGTGTTCTCAGTTGTTTCCGATATACTGCAGTCAAAAGTAGACAATTGCTGGCTAATAGGTATATCTGGAAAGCAGCGTTCTCAATGTTCCATTCTGGAATGGAGGGGATCACAAAAATCATACTGATGACACCGGCCAAATATGTCAATCCAGTTTCTGTTTCTGGAAAGGTCCAGGCTTTGAAAAGGGTAGGCAGGGTAGCACATCCATCTCCTACGGCAGCTAACACGATCGCCAGCCTTGGAGAATCGATCAAACTCCAAACGAGGAGTGCAGCAAGAGACAACCCACCGCAGCTTAGATCAAACGAGGTCAATTGCCAGTAACTTTGCGGATTCACCAATGAGGCCAAAAGGACTAGGAGGGGCAGGAATCCGGCCATAAACACTGGGATCGTAACCCAAATGTCAGCACCCGATCCTAGTGCTGCGGCTGTCCCGATCAGGGGCGCGATGGCCCACATTGACCAGGTCACTCGATTAGGTTTGGTTTTTCCTCGAAGAGTATCTCGAACATAAGCATAGACTCCAATTGTACTTGTAAAAACACTCAGAATGATCAGCCAGCGAATTGGCACGAATCCAAGCATGGAATGAGCTCAGTGAGGGATATCAGATCTCCGGAAAGACCATAACACATCACAAAAACTAGCTATACCACTTGCTGCAGGATCAGGATTGGCACGTTGACGGATCCAGTTAATCTGTAGAGGATGGAAGCAAGTCATGGTGTTGGGGCGATGTGATCTATGCTTGATCTCTTCCTTACCGTAACCTTCTGGTCAGCCACGATCCGGATCGGGACACCTTTGATCTATGGCACCTTAGGCGAGTTGCTGTGTGAGCGAGCAGGGGTGTTGAATTTAGGGATCGAGGGGATCATGACGATCGGGGCAATGACAGGGTGGATGGCTGTTTATCAGGGAGCCGATCTGTGGTTAGGGGTTGGATGTGCCGCTTTCGTAGGAGCGTTGTTTGGTTTGCTCCATAGTCTGTTGACTGTATGGTTGGGTGTGTCCCAGCATGTCACCGGAATCGGGATCACGTTGCTTTCTTCAAATTTGGCCTATTTCATCTATCGAATGGTGCTAGCTGATGTAGCCTCACCACCCAAGATCGTACCGTTTCAACCCTTTGGCATACCTGGTCTGGCGAGTCTTCCGGGGGTAGGGATCCCCTTGTTTACCCAAACTCCGTTGACATATCTAGCCTTGATCTTGGTGGGAGTGGTCGCTTACGGGTTGTATCGAACACCGATCGGGTTGGCTGTGCGGATGGTGGGTGAACATCCTGGAGCTGCCGAAGCCCAAGGGATCAATGTTTATCGTGTGCGAACTGGATCGGTGATGGCCGGAAGTGCCTTGATGGCAATCGGTGGAGCCTTTCTAACACTTTCAGCCTTTGACGCCTTTTTCATCAATATTGTGAATGGGCGGGGGTGGATCTGTATTGCACTTGTGGTCTTTGCATCCTGGCAGCCGTTCAAAGGGTTGCTCGGAGCTCTTCTGTTTGCTGGGTTTGATGCCCTGCAGGTGCGATTACAACAGCGGGTGGGTGGCGCGATCCCCTACCAGTTCTTTTTGATGTTGCCCTATGTGTTGAGTTTAGTGGCGCTGATCATCGTTTCCCGCCAAGCTCGTTATCCCCAAGCGTTGATGGTACCTTTCCGCAAAGGAGAGCGCTGATGGGACCAAAAGACTGTCGATAAGCCGTGATAGAGCTTCGCCAAAGTACATTGACAAAAAAGAGGGACTAACTCAAAAAATGCCGCTACAATCACAGCGTCAAGCTCAGTCAGTTGGCAGGTTCCCCAGTGATCTCTATCCTGGGACTTTTTGTTACGACATCGCCAGATCCTGGCCAGGTCAGTCAGGATGGAATGGTTCTGAAGCGTTGTCTCTACCCCTAGCCCGTGCAGTTTGTGCAGTATGATGCAATCTTGATCAGGAGCTCTCACCATGAAATGTCCCCGATGCGGTAACAAAGAGATCCGAGTGCTGGAATCCCGTTCGGCAGAAGCGGGTCAGAGTGTCCGGCGGCGGCGGGAATGCACAACTTGTAGTTATCGCTTCACGACGTATGAACGGATCGAGTTTGTCCCAATTATGGTCTTGAAACGGGATGGATCGCGGGAGGTCTTTAATCGCAACAAAATTTTGCAGGGAGTCTCGCGGGCCTGCCAGAAAACAAGTGCAACGGTCAAGGAAATCGAAGAATTGGTGAACGATATTGAGGAGCGGCTGCAACTGAGTGATGCCCAAGAGGTCAAATCCACCGAGATCGGGGAGATGGTACTGGAGCGGTTGCAACAGCTGAATGAAGTCGCCTATGTTCGATTTGCCTCCGTCTATCGGAAGTTTCAAGGGGTGCGGGATTTTGTCAAGGAGCTAGAGCAGTTGGATGCCCCTGTGACCTGGGCCGAAGATCTCGATCCCACGATCCTGGCTAAGCTGCGAACTCAGTTAAACGAACAACCCTTGTCTTCCCTTGATCCCGACTCCAGTGATCTGGTGAGCTACTCGTGAACCGCTCTTAAACCGCCGAGGATCCGCGATAGATCCGTTCCGCTTGTTCCAAAGGCAGGCGCGAATATCCCGGTAGTTCAGGATAGAGATGGGGAGGGGCGCTGGGTTGGGAATTAGATCGGGCTGGCAATGCGGCAGATGGAGGGGATGTCGTGGGCACTGTAAACGGGGCCTGAGCTGGGATCGGACAGCTGCGATGTAGGGGATAGTCTGGTTCAGGCACAGACAGGCGGCTGTGAGGGGGAACAAAGTCATGTTCAACTGCATCGTAGGCCAGGATCTCACCCGTTTCGATGTTGTAAACCCAACCATGTAGACTGAGCTGACCTCGGTGTAGTTTGGTTCGAACGATTGGGTAGGTTTGGAGGTTTTCCAACTGGCAGAGCACATTCTCCGCAATGGTAATCTCTAAACGATCGTCGCCCTGGCAATGGGCATAGTTATCTTGAACAACGCGACGGGTTGCTTCCGCATGCTTAAGCCAGTCGTAAACCAGTGGCATATGATCCTGCAAGTAATCTAGTTTCCAGAGTCCCTTCATGGCTCCGCAGTTGGAATGACCACAGACAATGATTTGCTGAATATCCAAGGCATAGAGAGCATATTCTAAAGTAGCTCCCTCACCTCCATTCGCGGCCCCAAACGGTGGGATCAAATTTCCGGCATTACGGATCACAAAGAGCTCACCCACTTGGGCCTGAGTCATCAGATTGGGATCGATGCGGGAGTCGGAGCAGGTGATGAAGAGGATCCGAGGATGTTGTTCGTGGGCGAGTTGTTCAAAGAGGTGGCGATGGGAGGGGAAGTAGCTGGACTGAAATTGCCGCAGGCCACTAATCAGTTTTTTCATAAGTTTCACCGGGAAACCCCATCGCCTTGTGCGTGGGGAGGGATAGGTGCGCTTGCTGAGTGGGGTATGTGCTTCGCACACGCTGCGCGAACGATACCCCCGGATCTTGCAATAGATTGTCGGCTCACCACCAGTCCACTTGCTCTAGCCAGAAGCTGAACTTTGGAGGCAGTAAACTGACCTAAACGTTTCCAGTTCGCATCGCTGACAGCAATCTGTCTTTGGGTATCACCACTCACCCAGCCGAGGCAAACCCGACCAGCCCTTTCAGCCTTAACGACATCACCCTTGCGAACGCCATGCCGTGGGGTTGTACCGCCATATTTGCGGCGCACACCCCCTTGAGCTGGAACCATCAGATGCAGTTGCCTGCGAGAAATAGGAGGTCTGCGAATCACCCTGAAAACAGAAGGCGTTAGCTCAACTGAACCCGTCCAGGTATGACCGCGAGTGTTGGCAGTGTGGAACGATTCGTACTTGACAAATTCAGAACATGCTAGAGCTAATCCATCAACCGCATGACTTTCAGGGTTTTGAGCCGATTTGTCTTTCGACTTGACCAGCCCTAATTGAGTCCTGAGATGAGCGGTTTCGTAGCCGAATTGAGTCTCAACAGGGGCTAGCTTTGACAACCATCCCAGCATCACTCGTTGCCCAACCATGACAGGAGAAAAGGATTTAGAACCCCTTGCTTCCACGTATTCGTAGACAATCTTGCTAACTGGGAACAGACGGCATAACTCAGTTACCACCCGTAATTCAAGCTGTCGATTTGCTCGAATGCTGGGTGGCAGTTTGTTCTGCCTGCGGTTGTCGAATCGTTTCTGCCTGTGGGAGCGTTTGGAGTAGGCAACCTTGCGGTTAATCCTCCGCCCTCTACGCCCACGTCGCATGATTCGGCGTTGCTCCATTCGGTTTTTAACCGTTTGGAACGGCAGAATCAGGTGAGCCAGGAATAGAGTTGCCTTTGGTGATTGCACCCCAACACCGCTATACAGCTTTCCAGGGTCAATCCCAACTGCAATCATTTGAGTTTCTTCCCCAGAAGGTTGCTGAGTCAGTTGAACGTAGAACACGCCTAAATCTGACCATTTGCCAACTGCCAAACCGTCTCGAATCCAGCGACGGGCGCGACTTGGTTTGGTTGGCATTAACGGTTTCCCCTCAGGTGATAGAACTGGAACTTGAATCATTGAGATAATCCTCTTTCGAGTTGTTTGTCCCTTCGGGCAGTTCGTGCAAGATGTCTTGGCTTTCCCAACGCCTCAAACCAGGAGGCTTGCAGATAATCCGAACTAGGGAGACATTCGGAAGTGCAGTGCCAGAACGAACCTCAATGCCCTAGTCAACGTTTAACTGGAACCTGGCTGTTCCAAGCCCCATCCCCTTGTGGGTGGGGTAATTGACACGCTCGGAAGGCTCTCTTCAACGGCAGGGACGAATAGGGATGAGGTAACACGATCCCAACCAACTGGAACCCAGCGCCATCGCCATGCTTAGCGGCGCGCCAAGATCTTCTGAATGTTAGCAAAGATCGTGATGACCGGAGCATCTGCTGCAGCAAAAGTTAGACCGAAAGACTGCTAAACGACCAAAAGCTTGACTCCGAGCAAGAACTGGAGTGATCGATTGCTAGATGACAAGCCTAGATCTCGATGGACATGGATCGTCAACTTCAGGCGAAGATCGATCTGTTTGACTCGGAGCAAAGCTCTAGGAGAACCGACCAACCTCACGGCTAACTGCTCACAAGACTGGACTTGGAGGATCAACCGCTAACGTGATCAGCCAGGATCCTTCAGAACAGTGCAAAGTAGCCTAACGACAGTGCTCAGCGGCGCACCTATATTTTTACAGTTGTAGCAGGATCGGGGCAAGCGAAGCGTCTGCTGAAGTAACATGTTAGACGCTGTGAGAGTGTTTGTACTCGACTTAAGATCCTTGCCATTTAGTCATAGGTAATAGATTCTGTTTCTAGATCAACAAGTCACTGATATGAATGACGAGATCTAGATTCGTTGCCAATGAAGATCAAGGTTCATATCAAAGGTAACCACAATAAAACCTGTAATAGTTAAAATGAGTGACTTGATGATAGAGGTGCCAGGAATCACTACAAGGTGATGTTGGCCTACCCTGGTCGTCGAAGCCGTTCGCCCCTAAGCAGGCGAGATTGTCATAATCTTTAAGAACTTCTCTATCTTTTTCCAGTTCTCCAGATTTATAAGTGCTTGCAGCTAAACCATATTGTAAGAACCAATTCCTCATTATCTCTTTTTGTTTGGGATCACACCTTTCCTGTAGAGCACTTTTTTCACATTCGTAGCGAATCCAAATGTCTTCACCAGTGTCAGCAAGTGGAGTATAGTTTCCTCCTCCAACCAATTGTCGTGGGGGGTCTTGGTTTCTGCACTCATAAAAATAACGGTGATAATGAATCTCTTCTGGTCCAGGGATCTTCACGTAAGTCAAGCAGAAAAACAGAAATGAAGGGTACAAACCAGTAGCCAAGAAGTATACAGAAAGGCAAACAGGAAATAGTTTCTTTCTATTTTGCCATTTCAGTAACCAAATTCCGCAAAACTGGTAGATGAGAATCCATTGAACTAACACAATAACTATTGCAGTCCAAGCATTTTTCATCCAGTAACCTACTATGATTGCTAAACCATTTAGGCCAACAAAGATAGTGCCAAGTATCCCTAAAACACGCACTCTAGGAATTTCATCATTAGCAAACAAACTGCCTGACGGTGACCATGAAAGATCATCAGGTGATAGTGCATACAGCACAAATGGAGATAACATGAGTAACCCCCACCCTATCCAAAGGAAAAATCCTAGTTTCACAGAGTTTTTCATTTGCGCCACGATGGATTCTCTATGTTCATTTATGACCTTGAGCGATGGTTTGTTGCCGAAAGAGGAGTCTAACGGCTTGGGCTTCACCGGCGCGAAAGAGAGCTAAAAAGATCTCCTAGGCCGTCTGTTCCTGAGCGTCCGATTCAGCCTTCCGGTTGCCTCAATAGGCTCACGATCTAAAGAAGATCCATAGAGCTGAAGATACTTAAAGCGACACCGAGATCCAATGAGCTGATCTCAGTGCCACAGTTAATCAATACTAAAGCTGCTGTAACCTGATTCGAGCTTAAGCCTCAGAGGTTAGAGTCCAGCGACCAGGAACCTCCACCACGGTTCCAGCGATCAGAGCTTCCAGAAGATCGTTGACAGCCTCATAGTCTGATCCGGTTTGGGGGAAGTGTTGGACCATCACCGTGATCTGCCGTTCCTGATCCGCAGTCAAGATCCCTGTCTCAAACACCTTGTTCAGAATGGCACGAAGGTTCATGATCGAATATCACCTGAAACACTATCCTTATCATGCAGGCAATGCTGGGATCCAGTTGTGATCTTTGTCACCAGAATGAGGTGATTCCGATGTGATCTCAGCAACTCCTCATTAAACCTAGCCGATCCAGGCGGCCTAGAGCTCAAACATTAAGTTAAAGTTAATCAAGGCGTCGCCCGGTCAAATGCACAAAGATATCTTCCAGGTTGGAATCGCGCACCATCAATCCTGTCTTGTCAGGTTGGGTTTCCAGATAATGAGTTGCAGCAGCCAGGGTGGGGAAGAAGTCATAATCCGGCCCAACCTCGATCTGAGTTGAGGAACCAGACCGATCTGAGCTTACAACAGCCGATCGAGTCACAATCGCTTCCCCATACTTGGCTCGAAACTGATCCAGACTGCCCAATTCGATCAGCTGGCCGTTGTCCATGATCCCGTTTCGTTGAGTGAGCATTGCGGCTTCTTCCATGTAGTGGGTGGTCATCAGGATCGTCATTCCTTGCCGATTCAGATCTCGAATGATCTCCCAGAGGAGGCGGCGGGCTT
Organism: uncultured bacterium; assembly: GCA_964581005.1. Classification (GTDB taxonomy): domain Bacteria; phylum Cyanobacteriota; class Cyanobacteriia; order Thermostichales; family Thermostichaceae; genus CAZONZ01. Next base: position 3,824 of record CAZONZ010000102.1, on the reverse strand, counting down.
GGGGATCGAGTCCAACCGTGGGTTCATCTAAAAACAAAACACGGGGCTGATGCAGTAACGCACGAGCGATCTGAAGGCGGCGCTTCATGCCACCCGAAAGCGTTTTGACCAAGCTTTCCCGTCGATCCGCCAGCCGCACGTAGTCGAGCCACTGATCAATGCGCTGCTGCCGCTCCGGGTTGGGAATGTGGTGCATCCGTCCGTGGAATTCCAGGTTTTCCCAGACGGTGAGATCGTTATCCAAACTGATCTGCTGGAGAACGACTCCGATCTGGCGGCGGACTTGGAGGGGTTGGCGGGTGACGTCATAGCCATTTACACTCACCAGGCCGTCGGTGGGTCGGGTCAAGGTGGTGAGCATCCGGATTGTGGTGGATTTGCCTGCTCCGTTCGGTCCCAACAACCCAAACAGTTCGCCTTGGGGCACCGTTAAACAGAGATCGTGGACCACAGGTCGATTGGCAAACCGCTTCCAAACATGGCTGAGTTCAACCGCTGTGGTGGTTTGGGTCGAGGGCGGGGCAACAGCAAGCGCAGTCATAGGGGGCTCAGTTTGTTACAGATCTTTGCACAAGTTCAGGATAGTCGGTTCCTGTCGATCAAAACCAGCCCTGTTTTTACCTAACCGATCCTGAGGAGTCTAGAGGAGGAAACTCAAGTTAGACTCAGGGGCGCTTCAGATTCAATCGATAAGCTGCTGAGTAACCTCAAAATTGCGCTCAAGCCCCTTACTCAATCAGGTGATGCTATGGCTGTTCCATATGATGTTGTTGTGATTGGTGGTGGATCCGGTGGATTGGTTGTTGCCAGTGCGGCCTCTCAACTCAAAGCCAAAGTCTTGCTGGTGGAAAAAGAAGATCGCATCGGTGGAGACTGCCTCTGGTATGGCTGTGTGCCCAGTAAGTCAATGATCCACATGTCTCATATTGTTCATCAGGTGCGACAGGCGGCTCAAATGGGGCTGGTGGTGAATACAGGGGTGAATGGTGAGGGTCCAGAGATCGACTACCTCAAGGTCTATCACCACATTAAAGGAGCTCAAACCTTCATCTCAGAACATGCCGATGCTCCGGATCGTTTCCGTAAACTAGGAGTCGATCTCGTCTTTGGTGACGGTCGCTTTATCGATCGCAAAACCTTTGAAGTGAATGGAAAACGCTATCAAGCCCGCGCCTTTGTGATCTCAACCGGATCCCGTCCTGCGATTCCGCCGGTGGAAGGCTTGCAGGAGGCCGGATTCCTCAGTAACATCAAAATTTTTGACATTACCCAGCTGCCTAAATCGGTGGCCGTGATCGGTGGGGGACCCATCGGCTGTGAGTTGGGTCAAGCATTGGCAAGGCTGGGATCTAAGGTCAGTCTGGTTGCAGGCAGTAAGCCTCAGATCTTACCGAAAGAAGATCCGGAAGCGGCAGCTGTTGTGCAAAAGCAGTTAGAGACGGATGGGATCGAGATCTTTACTCAAGATCGGGTGATGCGGGCAGCTGTTTCGGATGGTAAAAAGCATCTACTGCTCAAGAGTGGTAAACGGATCGCGGTCGATGAGATCCTGTTGGCTTCAGGCCGGATCCCGAATGTAGAAGGCTTGAATCTTGAAGCGGCAGGGGTGGCTTATGACAAAGATGGGGTGAAGGTGAATGCCAAACTGCAAACCACGAATCCCCAGATCTTTGGCTGTGGGGATGTGATCGGGGGCTATCAGTTTACCCATGTGGCGGGGTTTGAGGCAGTCACTGTGTTAACCAACGCTCTGTTCTTTCCGCTCAGCAAGGTGAATTATCGTGTGATCCCTTGGGCTACATTTACTGAACCCGAATTGGCTCGTGTGGGGTTGACTGAGGAGGAATCTCGGAAGCAGTATGGTCAAGATGTGTATGTTTTGAAGCATGAGTTTGAAGAAGTCGATCGGGCTCAAGCCGAAGGAGCTACCGAAGGGTTTGCCAAGATCATTTGTGACAAAAAGGGCCAGATCTTGGGAGCTCATTTAGTTGGGCCTTCAGCAGGGGAATTGATCCATGAGATCGTGTTAGCGATGAACAACAAACTGCCTGTTTCAGCCCTGACAGGGATCCATATCTATCCCACGTTGTCAGAAGTGAATGCTAAGGCTGCTCTGCAGTTGAAGAAACAAAGCTTTGCCAAGAACACCCGTCTGCAAGGGATCTTGCGGAAATTCTTTGAGCTGCGCCGATCTTGGGCTTAACACTCCGAATTTGACAGATTTGATCACTTTCTCTCTGCTTCCAGGGGGAAGGTGATTGATCAAACGTAGAGTTACCCTTTGCTTTTGCTCAGCCGATCTAAACGCAGCTGATGTGACGGGCTCAGAAGTTGATGAAAGGCAAGTAGGACAACTCCAAAGGTGCCTAATGCTGTTGCGGATGCGATCATAAACACGATCACAATTTGGTATCGAACGGCATCGATCGGGCTGGCTCCAGCGAGAATTTGGCCCGTCATCATTCCAGGCAGATTAACTAATCCCATCACCATCATTGAATTGATCATGGGCGTCATTCCCGTTCGGACTGCATTTTGGATGGGTTGACGAGCTGCTTCCCAACGAGTGGCTCCCAAGATCAAAAGCCCTTCTATCTGGTTTTGTTGATCAACTAATCCTTCCATAAACCGATCTAAACCTAGGGAAATCCCATTCAGGGTATTGCCCAAAACCATTCCTAATAACGGGATCACATATTGAGGATCGTACCAGGGATCAACTTGAATAATCGCTCCGATAGATAAGCTCGTGACAACTGCTGCTGATGTGAGAACGGATAAAATACTGTTCCAATAAATACCCATAAAACGCCGTTGGGTCCGATCCACTGCCGATCGACCTGCAATTCCAGCCATGATCATGCTGATCCCGATAATGAGCCAAGGATCTTGTTGGTTAAATAGCCACTCCAAGACAAAACCGATCAGCAGAAGTTGAACAACCATCCGAAGACTGGCGATCACTAATGATCGAGTTAGATTCAGCTGAAAGGCAATCGAAATCGCTAGATTGATCCCGATCAATAACACAGCTAAAGCCAGTTGAGGATAGGAAATGATCAGGTAATCAGCTTGCATAGTCGATCAGACTCCGGCTTATATCAAAACGGTCTTGGGTCACTCGATCCATTTGGTCTGGATCATGGCTAGTCCACATACAGGCACGAGAGGGATCGCTCCGCAGCCAATCATCAATTAAGGCTTCAACCTGGTAAGTTGATTTGGGATCGAGAGAGGCTGTGGGTTCATCGAGTAATAGGATCTGAGGATCTAATTGTAAAACCCGCAATATACTCAAGATTTGACGTTCCCCACCCGATAGTTGAGTCGCTGATAAGGATAAAAATTGTTCATCACGATCTAAGGTTCTCAAATAACTTTGGATTCGAGCGAGATTATAGGACCGATTTCGATGACTTGATAAGTGAAAGATCATTTGGAGGTTCTGTTCAACCGTTCCCTCAAATAAAGCTGAGCGTTGAGGCAAATACATCACCTGGGTTCGATAGATCGGTAATGGCCACTCCGAGATGGATCGACCTGCCCAGAAAATCTTGCCTTCCTGAATCGGATCGAGATTCACCAAGGTCCGCAACAGTAGGGTTTTACCGGATCCGGATGGCCCGACTAGACCCAGCCGCATTTGGGGCTTGAGCTCAAACGAAACACCTCGCCACAGCCACCGTTGATGGATCTGACGACCAAGATCCTCGACTCTGAGCAAAATCATGCATGAGTTTGAACCCTTCACAACGGATCCACTCCACACGAGAGATTGATCTCCCAGGTCAGTTGAGGTTGAACAAAGTGGCGCAGATGCTTCC
>CAZONZ010000101.1:0-11382 GCA_964581005.1 uncultured bacterium | reverse complement strand
TTAAAGGAGTGAAAGTCGATCAGGGAGACTACAGCAATGGATTACGATCAATGGGCTACTCAGTTGATGAGCATGTCCGATCCTGTCTGGAGGCGTCATGCCAATCCTTGGAGTGGTTGGACACGGGTGGCGATGTTTCCGTTTTGGTTTGTTGCGATCTGGAGCTGGACCTGGATCGGCTGGTGGGCACTGGCTCCTGTCGCCATGTTGAGTGTTTGGACATAGCTGAATCCCCGGATCTTCCCCCCTGCTCAAGATGATCGCTCCTGGATCACCCGTGGTGTTTTAGGTGAGTGGATCTTTGTCAACCGTAAGCAGATCCCTATTCCTGCCAACCATGTCACTGTGGCTCATGGGTTGTCAGCGATGGCGGCTGTAGCTTTGATCGGAGCGATCATTGGATTTGTGACCCAGCAATTTTGGTTGGCGTTAGGAGGATGGCTCCTGTCAGTCACTCTCAAAATGTGGTTTGTCGATCGGATGGTTTGGGTCTATCCAGTCATGAAGGATCACACTCCAACGATTCTTGTTTCAGATCCACCCTTTCCCCCTCAGGCTGAGAACGCTTCCCCAACGAACTAATGTTGGTATGACTAATGTTCTACTCGATCACCTTGTATTGAGGATTGAGCTTGATCTCTCAAGGTTGTCGTGATTGATAGCTGCTTAATATTTTGCAACAAAAATTGTTAGATCTTGAATTTTGGCATCACTTCGTTGTAGGTTGCCATATTGATTCATGGATTGATTTATGGACAGATTCATACAAGTTCTGATCCGTTTAGGCTTGGATCACTCAATTCACACGGCGATGCTGAACAAATCATGAACGGATCCAGAGTTCGCCAAATGCTGCATCTAAACTGAGGCTAAGGTTACAGAGTTTAATCATTGTAAAGATCCATGAATCCACACAAGAAGCTATAGCATCTCACCTCGCTTTAATGTTGAGCTAATCTTTGCTTAATCCTAGCTTGCCTCTGAATCCAACCCAGACTGGGATTTGAGCAGATACCTCAATAGAATTGCCTTCATCTAATCCCATGATGAGAAGAAATCGTACAGCCACTCCATCGATCACTCCATCGATTAGGATCCAAAAAATGGCTAAACATAACGTCTTATCCTGAGTTATGACGAGACTGAAATATTAGGGGGCTTGGCTGGAGCGGCTCGGTAGGATGATGGGAGTCCGGAGACCCATGGTTTCGATCGGACGATCCTTAAGAAAATGTTACGATGTTGATGAGTACCATGACTCCAGATATGGTGCGACGATTTTGGACCTTGGTGGATGAGATCTCTCGTCCTGATTTGGTTCTGCAGAAGGATGAGGCGTTGATCGCTCAGATCCGACGAGCCTGCCAGCAAAAATATCCCCTTAGCAATGTAGACAGTCACGATCTTGATGATTACATCAGCACCCGCCTGCCTCTGATCCGAGATCTCGTTTTAGAGTAGACTGCTGGCAAGACATTTTGCAGAACCCTTAGTGGAGTAACCCGTATGCAGATCATTGGCCAGTTAGGACTGCTTGTGTATGCAGGATTGTTGTTGGTTGGGGGCATTGTCGGCTATGTCAAAGCCCAGAGCAAGATCTCGCTACTATCAGGAATTGGCAGCGCTGTCTTGATCGGAGTTGCTTACGGTTTAACTCGCTCCAATCCTGGACTTGGGTTTGGGTTAGCCACAGGAGTGGCACTGGCTCTCACGATCGTGTTTCTGATCCGTTTCCGCAAAACCCAAGCTCTGATGCCCGCTGGTTTGATGTCGGGCTTAAGTTTGATCATGGCTGCACTCACAGGATGGGTTCTGTTGCAACCCGGAAGCTAGGTTTCGAGTCACTGGGATCCAACAAGCTGGGTGGAAATCGCTATGTGATCCTATTGGATCTACTTAGCCCAGCTCATCAAGAGAGTATAGCAGTCCAATTTGAAACGTGAGATCCTTCAGGGGCCTTCAGCTTCAAGTGTTCTCCCAGAACACAAGCAGGATCATCGCCTTCTCACATTTGATCTCTGATTGCTATAGAGGACTTCTGGTTTATGGGCGAGTGACTTAGGGTGAAATTGAGAGGGATCTTGACAGAATTGTTATGATCAAAGTTTGAAAAAGCCCTGAACGGACAACTGTATGCTCAAAAAGAACAAGCACCTAGCCATGGATAACGCTGAACTGATGCGGCGGGTTGAGTCTTTGATCAATGCTTCTAAAAACCGCTACCGGATCACGGTTCAGGTCGCCAACCGAGCCAAGCGGCGGCGCTATGAGGAAGCTGATGATCTTGATGATAGCTGGATGAAGCCTATCCGACGGGCGGTGATCGAGATGTCGGATGAGTTGACTGAGCCAGAGATCATTGGAGATGAATAATCCTAAAGGGTCTTGATCCGATGGGGATGAGGCTGAAATCCAGTTGGGGCGAGCTGTGATCACGAGGTTACCATTGGGCTCGTTGGAGAATCTAAGGGCAGCGTGGTAAACCAATCGATCAAATCTGGTAAAATCTGATTGCTTTTAGTGGCCTTTGCCAGGTCATCAGATCCGGACGCTGAAGAGGATGGGAGCAACTCGTGCGAATTGCAGTTGATGCGATGGGCGGTGACTACGCCCCAGCTGAGATAGTGAAGGGTGCACTACTGGCCCGTCGGCAACTGGACGTTGAGATTGCCCTCGTGGGCCGTCCAGAAGCAATCCAGCCCTTTTTGCCCGACGACTTGACTGGGATCGAGATCGTTCCAGCTGAAGATGATATCGGGATGGACGAAGAGCCCTTAGAGGGGTTACGGCGTAAGCCCAAAGCCTCAATCCGGGTGACGATGGATCAAGTCAAGAAAGCTAAGGCGGATGCTGTTGTGGCTGCAGGCAATACAGGGGCTGCGATGGCGGCAGCACGTCTTCACTTAGGTCGTCTTCCGGGAATCGATCGACCTGCGATCGGTGCTTTGTTGCCCACCCTCAAAGGTAAGCCGGTCTTGCTGCTAGATGTTGGGGCCAATGTGGACTGTCGGCCTAAGTTTCTAGAACAGTTTGCGGTGATGGGATCCCTCTACAGCCAATATGTTTTAGGAGTCGAAAAGCCACGGGTGGGATTGCTCAATATTGGTGAGGAGCCGAACAAAGGCAATGATCTGGCTCTGAATACGTATCAAAAGTTAGTGAGTCAATCCCATATCCACTTTTTGGGCAATGCGGAAGGACGTGATCTGCTCAAGGGTGACTTTGATGTGGTGGTGTGCGATGGGTTTGTGGGCAATGTGGTGCTCAAGTTTGCGGAGAGTGTGGGCCAACTGATCACGCAGGTGTTGAAAGAGGAATTGGTCAAGGGATGGCGTGGCAAGCTGGGCTGTATTCTGCTTAAGCCTAATCTCCGGCAAGTGCAGCGTCGAATGGACTATGTCGAGTATGGCGGTGGGCTTTTGCTCGGTGTCGCTGGGGTTTGTGTGATCACCCACGGCAGCTCCGATCAGATGATGGTTTTCAATGCTATTCGTCTAGCCAAGGATGCGGTCGAGCAGCAAGTCCTCCAGCGGATCCGAACTGAAATCAAAACCGCTCAGCCATCCGATCAACCCGCTGCGGGAGATCCAGCAGCACCCTCGCCCGTTGGAACACCCTTGGATGCTTCGATCGCAGTCTCTCCTCCCGCTAGTAATGGCTCCAGTAACAGTACCGGAGTTGCGAAAGAGATGGCTAGAGATGTTGCGAAAGATTCGAGCAAAGATCCTGTGATTCACCACATTCCTGCTGGCTTGGATGGAACAAATATGCCGCTACGACCTGCAGATGCGGTTGAATGAACTGGAATGATCTGAATCGATCTGAATCGTGTTTTGCTGATTTGGTTCAACTATGAATCGACTTGATCCTGCTGATCCTGCTACAGCTGTGCCTACGCGGGCTGTCCACCTGGTTGGGGTGGGGGCTGCCGTGCCTGATCCGATCCTCTCTAATGATCATCTCAGCCGCATGGTGGATACTTCCGATGAATGGATCTGGCCTCGAACCGGGATCCGGGAACGGCGGATCCTGCCTCCGGATCAAAGCTTGATTGATCTGAGTGCAATCGCGGCGCGGCAAGCCTTGGATGCAGCTGAGCTGACGCCGGATGATCTCGACTTGATTGTACTGGCGACGTCAACGGGTGTGGAACGGTTTGGATCGGCTCCCCAACTGCAGGGAGTTTTGGGGGCGAGGCGGGCTGTTGCGTTTGATCTGACTGCTGCTTGCACAGGATTTGTGTTTGCTCTGGTGACGGCAGCTCAGTTTCTGGAGACAGGGCTCTATCGGCGGGCGTTGGTGGTGGCAGGGGATGTGCTCTCGCGCACGGTGGATTGGTCCGATCGAACTACCTGTATTTTGTTTGGGGATGGGGCAGGGGCTGTGGTGTTGGAAGCGAGCTCGGATCCTTCACAGAGGAGTGGGATCTTGGGGCTGGAGTTGCGCACCGATGGACGTGGCAGTGAGTTGTTGACCTTGGGCATGATCACGGAAACAACCGATTTAGGCGATGATCTTAAGGTTGGTAAATATGCGTGTCAATCTATTGGCATGAATGGCCGAGAGGTGTATAAGTTTGCTGTAACGGCTGTACCCGAAGTGATTGAGAAGGCTCTGTTTCGAGCTGGGATTGCAGTGGATGATGTTCAAGGATTCTTTGTGCATCAGGCGAATCAGCGCATTTTAGACGCGGTAAGTCAACGTCTGCAGATCCCTTCAGAGCGTGTCGCTTCGGTGCTACAGTTCTACGGCAATACCTCAGGCGCTTCGGTTCCCATTGCTCTGGCTGACTGGATCGAGCAGGATCGGTTTCGATCGGGGGATCTGGGAGTCATGGCTGGATTTGGGGCGGGGTTGACCTGGGGAGCACTTGTATTTCGGTGGGGTCGTTACGTTTCATGACAGTAGCATGGATTTTTCCTGGGCAAGGGTCCCAGACGCTTGAGATGGGTAAAGTTCTGATCGATGTGCCTGAAGTGAAGCCCCAGCTAGACCTAGCCCGCGAGATCCTGGGCTGGTGTCCGCTGCAGCTGAGCGCAGAGCAACTCCGACGCACCCTCTATACCCAACCCGCGTTATTCACTGTGTCAGCTTTGCTTGCTGATCAACTATTACAGCAAGGCAAGCAGCCCGATTGTGTGGCGGGTCACAGTTTGGGCGAATATGTCGCTCTGTTCTGTGCCGGGGTGTTTGATTTTGCCACAGGGCTGCGGTTAGTGAAGCAGCGGGCTGTGTTGATGGATGCAGGTCACCAGGGTACGATGGCTGCCGTGATCGGCTTTGATCGAGAAAAACTGGAGCAGCTTTGTGCTTCTCAAGCGGGGGTTGCGATCGCCAATGATAACAGTCCCGATCAAGTGGTGATCACGGGCACAGAGTCAGGTGTCCAGGCCGTGGTGGATCAGTTGGGCGCTAAGCGGGTTGTGCCCCTTCCGGTAAGTGGTCCATTTCATTCAACTTGGATGGCGGATGCTGCAGCTGAGTTCGCCAAGATCCTGAATGAAGTTGAGTTTCAAGCGCCCAAGATCCCGATCTACTGCAATGTGGATGCTCGACCGATCCTGGATCCGATGGAACTGAAGCAGCGGTTAGCCCAGCAGATGACCTCAGCGGTCCAGTGGCACAAAACCGTGGTGAATATGGTCGGTGATGGTGTAACCGCCGTATGGGAGATCGGACCCGGTCGGGTGTTGACAGGTCTGGTGAAACGGATCGCACCGGAGCTGGAACGGATCAACATCTATAACCTGAGCGCTGTGCCTGCTTGAGGCCGAGTGACCTGATGGGTTCCTCCCCCTGACTGTTCCTCCCACTGACTTCGGTCTTGGGAGGAACTTGAGATCGAGTAGATAGATCGCCCTCAGGGATCAGAATCTTGGAGCTGAGTCGAGAGCAATCCCCAAACTCTACGCCACCATTTGAACTTCGTGACGCTCGATCGCTTGCAACAGTCGATCCAAAGCGGTTAGATCCTCAACAGTAACACTCTCCTCAAACAACCCTCGGCTGATATCAAGTTCGTGATCAGAGGTCAGCACGCCTCGTTCCAAAGCTGAGGCAACAATCTCTCGAATGGTCATAACGGCCTCCCTGCCAAAATAGCCTTCCTGTTTGCGAGTATTGCGTAGCCCAGCATACGTTAGTAGCGCGATCATACGGACAATGATCAAGTTTATAATTTCTTCATTATGTGCTGACACGGAGACTGAGGCTGGATCCTAGGCCGGGTAGTAAGTCTCTGAGCCCAAGCTTTATATTTATTTGTATCTCGATCGAACTTTGTCATATTTCGATATTCTGATTCATAATTTGTTATATCCGGCAGAATTTCCTAAGCAGGTAGCCTGATCTAAGAGACGAAAGCTCGAACTCTCGTTAGGATCGGAACGCTGATGGACAAATGATCTGCTTATGGGTCTCTTTGAAGAGCTGGAATATGCCCGTTCTCTGTTGGATCAGGGGGTTGATCACTTCAAACAGGGTGATCTGGAAACGGCGATCGAGTGGTTTAATCGAGCCTTGGCTGCGCAGCCGGGGTATCTGAATGCTTGGTGTTGGAAGGGATTAGCTCTGGGGCATCTCAAACGGTATGAAGAATCGTTGACGTGCTTTGATCGGGCTCTGGAGTTTAAGCCGGATGATCCAGACATTTGGCTTAATCGAGGCATTGTTGAGGATATGCGGTATCACTACAGTTCCGCTTTAGCCTGCTATGACAAAGCCGTTGCCGGCAATCCCAAAATGTCTGAGGCTTGGAACAATCGCGGGGCTTCTCTGATGCGGTTGGGCAAGATCCAGCAAGCTCTGACTAGTTTCCAAAAAGCGGTGCAGATCGATCCCACTCACTACAAAGCCTGGAGTAATCAGGGGACGGTCTACACTCAACTGGGTCAATATCCACGAGCCTTGAAATGTTTTGACAAGTCGATCGAGCATGGATCCCAAGAGCCGGAGCCCTGGACGAATCGCGGCTTAACCTATTCAGTCATGCAACGTCCTGAAGAAGCTCTCGCAGATTTTGATCGGGCAATCGAGATCCGGCCTGATTATGCGGAAGCCTGGTTTAGTCGAGGTGTGGCTCTGTCCAAGATGGATCGACAGCAGGAGGCTTTGGAAAGCTATGACAAGGGGCTTTCTCATAATGACAACGATTCGAGTGCGTGGAACAATCGCGGCCTGGTCTTACGGCGGTTAGAACGTTACGAGGAATCTCTAGCCAGCTATGATCGAGCCCTGGAACTCAATCCTGACGATTTTGAAGCTTGGGATAACCGCGGCTACTGTCTCACCTGTGTCCAACGCTACGACGAGGCGATGAAACACTTCGATCGGGCTTTGCAGATCAATCCCAATCACATCAACGCCGTTTACAACAAAGGCTATTGCTACGGGTTGCAAAATCGAGTCAAAGAAGCGCTCCCCTATCTGGCCAGAGCGATCAAAGGCCCACCCCGCTATCGGGAGGCATTAGAAACCGATCCGGATCTAGCCGAGATCCGTAAGGACGAACGGATCCAAAAACTCTTGAGCACCAAGGGCAATCCCAAACGATCAACACTGGACAAACCGACCAAGCCAGCCAAAGGATTTAGGAAATCACCCCAAATGGGAGGCAGTGAGATCTCGCTTTCGTTTGAAGATCCTGGCCAAGAGAAAGGGAAAGGCAAGGGATCGAAAGGGCCAAAAGGCTTTGGATCGTGAGCACGTTTCGGGTTGATCTGAACTTTTGCTAGGAGCTCATCCTCATGATCCAGGAGTACCCCACCCGGATCAGTGGATCGATCCGAGGGTGTCATAATAGATGAAGATCACATCATGTACGTTCACAGGATCCAACCTCCTTCATGCAACCGGAAGATACGTCAGCTAGCCCATCCTCCTCAGTCTCTCCCGAAACCGTATCCGCTCGATCTCCCCAGATCGCGGCTGATCCTGAAGCCCCTAAGCGCTCCTCCACCCAACCCAAGGACAAGAGTTCCAGTGCCAAACCGAAGTCGGGTCACTGGCTTTTCAATCAACGGGAGAATATCATTACCATCGTTCTGGCGATCCTACTCACAATCATCATTCGCACCTTTGTGGCGGAAGCCCGTTGGATCCCCTCAGACTCGATGCTGCCCACGCTCGAACGCGGCGATCGGCTTGTTGTTGAAAAGATCACCTATCGCTTTGATCAACCCCGACGTGGTGATGTGATCGTGTTCATCCCCCCTCCTAGCGCCAATTTTGATCGAGGAGCTTATATCAAACGAGTGATCGGCTTACCCGGTGAACAGCTGATGATCCAGGATGGGATCGTTTATGTTAACCAAACACCATTAAATGAACCCTATATTGCTGAACCTCCAGCTTACGATTGCCCTGGTCCAGAAAGTCAGTTTTGTAGTGAAGTGCAGGGGCAAACCTTCACTATTCCCACTAATTCCTACTTTGTGATGGGCGACAACCGCAACGACAGTCAAGACTCCCACGTCTGGGGATTTCTTCCAGCTGACAATATCATTGGCCACACGGTCTTCCGCTTCTGGCCTCTTGATCGGCTCCGCCACTTCTCCCGACTCGACTACTAAACCCAAACAACTCATGGAACAATTATGAGCATGAGATCCTAAAGGAGAGAGATCCTAAAGGAGATCCTAAAGACTGGAGATCCTAAAGACTGCGGCTGAACGTTGACCCAAAAGGATTAAAATTGGTCTCCGTGTCATAAAAGTCTTCATGCTCCTGTTGCTTCAGCCAACCCGTTAGCCAATAGGTTGCTGGGGTAAATAAGATCTCAATTCCACATTTAAAAATATAGTTGGACACGATCAAGCTCAGGATCAAATTCGAGGGAAATACTCCAGTAAATGCAATTGTAATGAATAGGCCCGTATCAATCCATTGACCTATCAGCGTCGATCCAATCGTGCGTAGCCATAACCAACGTCCTTGGGTGCGAATTTTGAGTTTTGCGAGCACATAGGCATTGGCAAATTCGCCTGCCAGATAAGCGATCACGCTAGCAAGCACGATCCGAGGTGTTAACCCCAGGATCTGTTCATAGGCGGTTTGATGAGGCCAGCTGGGATCAGGCGGTAACCAGCCCACCAGGATCACCAGGATTGACATGAGTAGAGCTGCAATGAAGCCTAACCAGATCGTTTTGCGGGAACGGACATAGCCGTAAACCTCAGTCAAAATGTCCCCAAAAATGTAGCTGAGGGGGAAGAGTAATGTGCCTCCATCTAGCGTGAACGGACCCAGTACAAGGATCTTGGTTGAGGTGATATTTGAGATCAGCAACACGGCCACAAACAGAGCTGTGATCGAATCGAGATGCTGATAGGGTTTTGATGGAGTTGGCAATTGATCGGTGGACATCGTTAACCTAGTAACTTCCGGATTTGGCGTAGCTCATTGGCAATCGCTCCCAACCCTCGATTTTGGCGCTCAATCTCGGCTAGAAGCTTGTCCACTTTATGTTCTAGGGAGGTGGATTGGCTTTCCTGATGCTGCAGGCGCTCGTGGAATCCATTCATGCGGCTCACCACTTCGCGCTGGATCAAGTTCTCGATCCCTTGGATCAACAGAGTTTCCAGAGAGGTCATTTTGCTGATCAACAGCTGCAGTGTGGGCTCCCCAGGCACCTCGGCTACCACTGCCGGACCCATCTTCAAGCTTTGCTGGATCTTGTTGAGCAGCATATCCGCTTCAAACGGCTTCTCAATAAACTCAAACCCTACAAACGGCTCCGGAATCCGAGCGGTCACCTGTTCCTTCAAGCCTGACATCATAATGATCGGCGTTCCCTTCAACTCATCCTCTCGCCGGATCGCTTGCATCGTGTCGTAGCCATCCATCTTCGGCATGACGAAATCTAGCAAGATCAGATCCGGGTGATGGCGGCGTGCCATATCTAACCCCAATGAGCCATCTTTGGCCTCCAGCACCTCAAACTGATCCGCCAGAATACTGGCCACCATTTTGCGGATCATGATACTGTCATCGATCACCAAAACTGTTTTGGATCCCATATACCCCCCAAACCCCTACACAAACCGACTGTTCTGGATCTATGGTCAGACTCTAAGCATCTGCATCTAAGCGTAAGATATCTGTCAATCCCCATCCAGATTACCGCCTTTGGCTAAAATTCAGATCGATGAGATGGAACTCGCTTGAATCCAGGCTCACGAACCCATCCAAATCTTGGGATCCAAACGGTGCCATTCCTTCGTTATAATTGTGAACAAAAGTTAAGATGCTGATTTCAGATGCAGGTCACTCCCAGCTTCACCGATCCGATCCCGTCTGCCTGGACGGAGATGGCGTATAAAACCTTTCAGTGGGGCAAAAACTACTTCGCCGTTGCCCACAAATTGCTCTCGACTCGAACCTCCCATGCGATGAGCGATCTGGCTTATGCTCTCCAGCCGTTGCTCTCCGATCGCCCCATTCCCCGTCCAGCCCGGATGCAAGGGGTTAGTGAGACGACGCTTGAGCTGATCCGCCAGCGTTATGAGCAATTGCTCCAGATCGATTGGCAGGAGGCCGCAGCAGGCTACTACCCTGAAACCCTGTTGTTTGATAATCCTTGGATCGATTTTGCCCTCTTCTATCCGCAAGTCTGGCTGGATCTGGTCTCGATTAATTCGCGGGTGAATCGGCGGCAATACCAGGAGTTTGGATCCGATATTGATACGGAGGGCTATCCCAAGTACTACCTCCAGAATTTTCATCACCAAACGGATGGCTATCTGAGTGATCAGTCTGCCAGTCTTTACGATCTGCAGGTGGAGTTGTTGTTTGGCGGGTCAGCAGATGCCATGCGGCGACGGATCCTCCGATCTCTGCAGGATCATTTCCGCGCTCAGGATTCTGAAGCCCCCACCAAATTCACCCGGATCCTCGATGTGGCCTGTGGTACGGGTCGAACTCTGCGCATGTTACGGCAAACTTTCCCGCAGGTGGCGCTGTTTGGGGTTGATCTTTCTCCTGCCTATCTCCGCAAAGCCAACCAACTTCTGAGTGAGCTACCGGGCGAATTGCCCCAACTGATCCAGACCAATGCTGAAGCGCTACCGTATGCGGATGCCAGCTTTGATGCAGTAACCAGTGTGTTTCTGTTTCATGAGTTGCCCGGATCCGCTCGTCAAAATGTGATCCATGAGATCAGCCGTGTCCTCAAGCCGGGTGGGGTAGTGGTGATCTGTGATTCGATCCAACTCTCCGATTCCCCTGATTTGGTGGAGATCATGGACTCTTTCCCGAAACTCTTCCATGAGCCTTACTACCGAGACTACGTTCGAGATGATCTGGGCCAACGGTTCCAGGCTTGCGGGTGCGAGGTGATCGGGGTTGAAAGCCATTTTGTGAGTCGCTATACAACTGCTCGCAAAC
>CAZONZ010000100.1:9294-11480 GCA_964581005.1 uncultured bacterium | reverse complement strand
GGTGGGTTGAGAGGTGGATCGACGGCTCTTGGATCATTGCCATTTCCTAAGATTCCATCACCACCCGTCCAGTCATACCAGTCATCTGCAGTGAAAGGATCCCCATCAGGGCCGAATGGGCTGTCAGCAGGGTTATCGTCATTGTCAGTATTCGCAGGATCAAGAGATACCTGACCATCACCACCGCTAAAGTCCTGAGCATTGTAGTTGCTAAAAGCCTCTTCCATTTGAAGCTCAATGAGATCAGCTTCAGCAGGAACAGCGACATTGAGAGTAGTACCAGGAGGCACCTGTGTGTCACCGAAGTAGAAAGCAAATGCAGACATCCCTAAAGCACGAGAGGGAAGCAATGGATCATCTGCAGTTGCAATTACATTGTCAGGCCCCAAAGCACCATAGCTCAACTGCAACCGGGTCTCGTGCTCGGTCAGAAAGAACGGATCATCGATCGTGCCCAGTTGATCATCGACCCCATCCAGACCTCGGTCATTCGGTCCCGTGAAATCATGAGTAAGAGCAGGACGGTAGTTCTCATCGTTGGTCACAGTCGATAGCATGGTCAGGGCACACGCTGCTGTGTGAAGGTAGGACTTATCAGCCAAGCTCAGATCGGCATAAGCTACATCACCATCCATCAGCTCTAGCGCCCGCCGCATATTTGAGAAATCTCCATAGCGGATCAAGGCTGGGTGGGGGTGAGCATCCGGCCAATCAGTTGCCCCAGTGGTGTTGAAAGGCCGATCCTCTGGATCTCGATAATCCAGTTCCTGATAGGGAGGAAAGGCTCCCGCAACATCATCTTGATTGCCATCTCCAACCAGCCGGTTGTTAAAGTTGGTCTGGTAATCAGAGGTTGTATCGCTGCGATCATCTCCATCACTACTGAGGTGAGCCAGGTTCCGCAAGGCTTCCATCAACGGAGTATCCAAAGCATCGAAGGCTGGTGCTGGGGGGGGCTCAAACTCAAGCCCATTGCCATTAGGAATCGGAGATCCAAACGCTGAATTGGTGGTGGCATTAGCCCTTGGAGTGTCTGGGGTGGTGTCTGCCAGAGTGCTCAGACAAGCTACTGGGAAATCACCTTGCGTGTGATGGTATAACGCAGTTGCCTGCACCGCTTGCTCAATGAAGTCCACCACTCCGTTGTTATTCGTAGGTGGTGTTCCCCCAGTATGGGGCTGTGCATCCGTATTGAGCCAGTGGGCTGAAGCCGCTTGCACCACTTCAGTGTCACCCTGGCGGCCCATAGCATCGGACTGCACTTCATCCTGATCCAACATTTGATTTTGAACTTGAGTCGGATCCTCAGTTGCAATCGCATCGATCACCGCTGGAACCCCAGGGTTGCGAACATGCCCCGGCAATAGATTCAAACGCTGGCCGACAACGATCCGAGTCCCCTCAGAATGAGCTCGACGCTCCCAGTAGCCATCCAGACCCACTTTCTCTTTCTCGTCTTCTGAAGGGGGGAGCTCTCGCAGGAGATCATCTTCCAAAGATGTAATCGGATCGCCAATGTTGGTGCAACCTGCAGCGCTGTAATCCGGTGACTCTTCCCCGGTTCCATAGTTTGGCTGGGGACCGCATCGATCATCAGCTCGGAAGGAGTCATCCACGTAGGGAGGGGGCGGTTGATCATCTTCACCCAACAAAGTAATACGAGGCTCTCCGTCCGCTCCACCCGTTGCAAGATCTTGACTTTCCCAAGCCGGATCTCGAAATTGGGGCACCAAGTCGAGATCATATGTCCCATCAGCATCAATGGCGTAGCGAGGCACATTCACACCCTGAGTGAACAAAATACCAGGATCGATCATGAGCTCACCAGGGGTACCCCCATTAACCGAGTCAACCGTATTATCAAAGGTCACCTCAGGAGGTGTATCGTTGCCATCCCAAATATGGAACGCGCTCCTCCCATTGAAGTTATCGAGCTTCAAGGTACCTGTGAAGACCTCAAACGC
Source organism: uncultured bacterium (assembly GCA_964581005.1). Taxonomy (GTDB): domain Bacteria; phylum Cyanobacteriota; class Cyanobacteriia; order Thermostichales; family Thermostichaceae; genus CAZONZ01. Next base: position 9,516 of record CAZONZ010000100.1, on the reverse strand, counting down.
ACTACTGACTTCCGAGCGACTGGAGGGTGAGTAGAAACAGGATTCATCATCACTGATCAAGTAGGCCGTGAATCTATCGGGACTATCCCCGATCATGATGTTGGATTCGGAGTACATCTTCCCATTCCAGTTAAAGTTAGGACCAGGGAAGACTTCCAGATCAGCTCGGAAATACGCACCATATTCACTCAAAGAGGTGCGGTAGCGATCCTGTTGCAGCTG
>CAZONZ010000100.1:7108-9194 GCA_964581005.1 uncultured bacterium | reverse complement strand
GCGATCGGTAACACAAATCCTCGCTGCCCCACCTGACGAGCACTGGGCAGGTTCAGGTTACCCATTAAGGTGAGGAGTAGACGGGTTTCCAAGCAACGATCAGAGGGCGTGGATGGGGAATGTGGTAACATGGCAGGCTCCAAGTAGCGTTCTCAAACGACTCGATAGGACAAAGCTGTTGAATTAAAGCAACCCGTTCCCCCCTGACGAGAGAGGGGCAATCATATCATCTATAGAAGCCATCTATAGAAGTAAGTTGCCTCTATAGGTCTATCTCACGATCCAATCCCACTAGATCGCACTAGACTCAAGTCCAAGGGAGGTCAGCGGCAAACAGAACGTGGCTCAAACTCGATCTGGTAGGCCAAACCGCAGTTAATCTCAGAGTCCTCTTAGAGATGGGATTCGAGGAATGATCTAGCAATGATCTAGCAATGATCTAGCACTAGGATCAGAGCTGTCCTCACCTGAACTGATAGTAAAACGACCACCCAGATCGATGCATCCCCACAATCGGGGGGTGAGAAGGCGTACTAGAGAGTACTGGATCCGAGTAATCCTAAACTCTGGGCTTTGGCAATAGCACTGACGCGATCACTAACCCCAAATTTGCGATAAACCGCACTGACATATTCCTTCACCGTGTCAGCCCTGAGCCCTAATTGACGAGCGATCTGTTTGTTCGCCAATCCCTGCTGCATCAACTGCAAAACCGTAAGTTCGCGGGGCGTGAGCTGGGGCAGATCGATCACTTCCGGTAACCAATCCCGCTCTGGATCCTGAACAATCTGGCGGATGACCTTTGCTAATTGACTCGGATCAGTTTCTTTGGAGAGGAAGCCCTTGGCCCCAGCCCGCCGCGAAGCCTGGATCAACGCGGGTTCTTGAAACGTGGTCAGCATCACCACCACAAGGTCCGGTTTGAGTGCGGTGATCTGTTCACAGGCCATGATCCCGTCCCCATCCCGCATTTTGATATCCAAAATCACTACATCTAAAGGATGGTGAGCACAATAATCGATCGCTTGTTGCCCCGTCTCTGCCTCCCCCTTGATCTCAAATCCATCCGCTTGCAAAGCATATTTAAGCCCTAAGCGAAACAAGGGGTGATCATCCACAATCAAGACCTGCAGGATTGGATTCATAACTACCCTCAACGTGATCTAGAAAACGAATCACTCAATCCTTTCAACCACCTACGCCCTAAGCTTAAATCGAATTTTTGCAAAATGAGACACGATGTACTGGAAGAAATGCCAAAACACAGACGATCCCAACTCAATTAGGATCCTTGCCCCTCTCCCCGATCCGTTCTGGTTGGGAGCAGCCTAAAACTCTGATCAGCCATTGCTCGTTGATCCATCATGACGATGGATGTGCCGACTCTAAAAAAACTCCCAACCCCTGAGGACGCGGATCTCATGACCCAAAAAGCAGATATTGGCAGTAAGCGGCTGGTGGGGTTAGCCCCAACCCAATGGAGTCGCTGGATCACTCAGATCAACATTGATCGCTGTGAGCTCCTATCCTCTTCATTCCAGTGGGTGAGCCGCGAAGGGGATGTCTTGATCCAGGCCCACAGCCCTGAGCTGGGCGATTTTCTCATCCCCAACGAACTCCAACTCCGCTACACCACGAAGCTACCCCGCCGGATCCGGGCCTATGCAGCCCTAGCCGAAGAGAAGTATCAGATGCCGACCTATCCAGTCCTGATCAACATCTTGCCTCCTAGACCTAACATTGAGATTGTGGAGTGCTACGCATCTGAGTTTGCTGGACTCCAAGCTCGCCAAGATTATCGAGTGATCAATTTGTGGCAAGTGGACGCAGCGATCGTGTTTGAACAGCCATTACCGACTCTGTTGCCGTTTGTGCCGATTCTCCGAGGGGGAAGTGATGAGGCTACGGTGCGTCGAGCCTTGCGAGAGCTCAGACAGGATGAGGATCTGAGCGAGTTGGAGACGTTATTAGCCTTTTTTGCTAGTTTTGTGCTCAATAGTCAATTAGTTCAGGACATTATGAGGTGGGATATGGCTGTATTGAGAGAGTCGCCTTGGTATCAGGAGATCTTGCAAGAAGGGGAAGC